>JAIRZR010000100.1 GCA_031267155.1 Prevotellaceae bacterium
CAAAGGCGCATGATAAATATTTTTAAGTATATTTGCGCTTTAAAATATTGAGATTATGTATAGATTAAAAAATTTATTTGCTTTACTGCTCCTGGTTTCGACCGTGTCGTGTAAAACGGAGGACAAGTCTTACAATGAAGGTATTAATATTACCCCAAAACCGCTGGAACTTGTTCGGAAAGACGGGAAGTTTACTCTGAAAGACAATACTGTTTTTGTGGCAAACGGGGAACCCGTCCGGAAAGTTGCCGGGTTTTTCACTGCGAAAATACAGAAGTCCACAGGCTACGCCCTGCAGACAGTGCAGGACAGTCCGTCCGGCAACTGCATAGAACTCAGCATCGTTGAAGATTTGAATGTAAACGGCGAAGGCTATACAGTCGATGTGAGCGCCGGAGGGATTACGGTCAAAGCCAGAACGCCGCAGGGGATTTTTTACGGTCTTCAAACCCTCATGCAGCTGCTTCCGGCAGAAATAGAAAGTCCTTCGCCCGTAAAAGCTTCGTGGACAATCCCCGCTGTATCAGTCAGAGACGAACCGCGTTTCAGGTACCGCGGGCAGCATCTGGACGTCTGCCGGCATTTCTTTGACGTGGAGTATATAAAAAAGCATCTGGACATTCTGGCGATGTTCAAGATCAACAAATTCCACTGGCATCTCACAGACGACCAGGGCTGGAGAATCGAAAGCAAAAAGTATCCGAAACTGAATGTGACAGGTACTCTTCGGACGGAAGGTGAAGGCAATGTGTACGGTCCGTATTACTATACGCATGAGCAGATCAGGGAAATTGTTGCGTATGCAAAAGAGCGCTTTATCGAAGTTATTCCCGAGATAGAGCTTCCCGGTCACGGAGTTGCGGCGCTTTCGGCTTATCCCGAATATTCATGCACCGGAGGACCTTTCGAAGTCCGGAATATCTGGGGCGTGTCGAACGATGTGTTTTGTGCGGGCAACGACGCCACATTCGCCTTCCTGACAGATATTATCGAAGAGGCGATTCCGCTTTTCGAGAGCGACTGTTTCCATATCGGGGGAGACGAGTGCCCCAAAATCAGGTGGGAGAAATGTCCCAAATGCCAGGCGCGCATAAAGAAGGAAAAGCTGAAGGACGGGCACGAACTGCAAAGCTGGTTTATCGGGCAAATCGAGCAGACGCTGCTGAAGCACAATAAAAGGATGATAGGATGGGACGAAATTCTTGAGGGAGGACTGGCGCCCTCGGCTACCGTGATGAGCTGGAGAGGCGAAGAAGGAGGAGTGGAAGCCGCCAATATGGGACACGATGTGATCATGACGCCGGGCAGCTGGCTGTATCTGGATCACTATCAGGGAGACTCGAAGGTTGAGCCGGTTACGATCGGAGGATATACTACCCTGGAAAAAACGTACAGCTACGAACCCATTCCCAAGGGTCTGAACAGGGATAAAGTTCAGCACATACTCGGCGCACAGGCAAATGTCTGGTCAGAATATATCTACGATCCCGAACAGGCGGAATACATGAGCTATCCCCGCGTAATCGCCCTGGCAGAAGTGACGTGGAGCAGCAAAGAGCAGAAGGATTACGGGGATTTCGAACGCCGCATTGCAAACCAGCTGGTGCGTCTGGACGGACACAGCGTCAACTATCACATTCCCATACCCGAACAGCCGGGTTCGTCTTCCGATTTTGTCGCTTTTGTCGACAGCGCCATTGTCGAGCTGAAAACAACGCGTCCCCTTAAAATCGTGTACACGACGAACATGGAAGAGCCGGGAATCAGTTCGAAGGAATACACCGCGCCGCTGAAGTTCACTGAAAATACAAGCCTGAAAACCCGTTCGGTACTTTCATCCGGAAAGATGAGTCCCGTGAGGACAATAATCATCGAGAAGCAGACTTACGCGCCGGCGACCACGGCAAACATATCCGCATGGAAAGCCGAATACTATAAGGGAAAGTATTTCAAGATATCCGAACTCAGGGATAAAACCCCCGACGAGACGGAGAATGCCGAATCTCAGGGAAGACTGAAATACAGGATTCCGGGATACAGGGAAATCAATGAGGATGAATACTGCAGCCTTGTATTGACCGGCTATTTTCATGTGCCCGAAGACGGGGTGTACTGCTTCTCCACGGAAGCGGACGGCTTGTGGATTGACGGCAAACTGCTTATCGACAACGAGGGAACGGTCAGGAAAATCGTGCGAACTGACAAATCGACAGCGCTGGCAAAGGGATATCACCCGGTCAGGATTGTCAGTCTTGGAAATATCATCGGAGGATGGCCCTCGCAGTGGGACAATGTAAGCGTGCGATGGAAAGGAGCGGATAAACAGAAGTTTGTTAAGTTGAAGATAGAGAATTGACAGCCGGACTGTATGGAAAATAACTGCCGTTTCGCGTGAAACGGCAGTTATTTTCTGTTATGGAACCACAGGCTCGGCGCAGTCTACAGGACGTTTGGAGACTGCGCCGAGCCTGTGGTTGCTGTTGCTATTGATGCTTCTGACGGGGAGCAGGCTGTCAGAG
>JAIRZR010000148.1 GCA_031267155.1 Prevotellaceae bacterium
TGTATTGCCCTGTACCTTCTATTTTTTTCGCAATACTTCCCGTACTGTCAAATATATCGCCGTCTTTATTGCCGTCCTGCTGTTTTCGGTGATTGTGCTTTCCCGGGCGAGGGCGGCCATAATTGCCGGATTGGCGGTGATTGCCTGTTATTTGCTGTGTGGCAGCTATTCGGGAATCAAATGGAAGAACTGGATGAAAATACTGCTTGTCTGCATCGTAGCCGCAAGCATGACCGGCCTGTATTTCCTGAAAAGGGATTCTGCCGACGGACGGATTCCGATATGGCAAAGTACATGGGAGATGATCCGGGACAGGCCTTTAACCGGACATGGGCATGGGACCTTCAACGCAAAGTATATGCTCTATCAGGCCGAATATTTTGAGACGCATCCCGACAGTAAATATGCAGACCTGGCCGACAATGTGTTGCATCCGTTCAACGAATACCTGCTGGTATGGGCAGAGCATGGCATGATCGGGATGGCTTGCATTGCATTCCTGTGCTTCCTGCTTATCCGCTGTTATATTCGTGAACCGTCGCAGATCAGGTTTATAGCTCTGTTAAGTTTGTTATCGCTGGCCGTACTGTCCTGCTTTTCGTATCCGTTTTAGTATCCGTTCACCTGGGTGATCGCGTTTCTTCATATAGCCCTGATCTGTCCGCCCGGCAAAGGATCCTCCCGCAGGACAGTCCATGCGACACGGACAGGACTGGTTTTGACTGCAATCGTGCTCTTGCTTGTGGGAGTTCCATTAATGAAAGTGGAAATCCGGTGGAACACAGCAGCAAAGCAGTCATTGATGGGAAGAACAGGGGAAGTATTGCCCGAATACGATAAACTGTATAAATATCTTGGAAAAAACGGTCTGTTCCTGTATAACCACGCCGCAGAGTTGCACGAGGTAAGGGAATATGCGAAAAGCCTGTCGGTATTTGAACAGTGTGTTCGATATTATAATGACATGGATGTTCAGATGCTGCTTGCCGACAATTATAAGGAATTGTGTCAGTACGACGAAGCGGAGAAGCATCTGAAACTTGCCGCCTCCATGTGCCCGGGACGATTCATGCCATTATATCAGCTAACGGAACTTTACACAGCCACAGGACGTACGGATGAAGCACGAACGCTGGCCCGGCAAATAGTAAATAAAAAAGTCAAAATCCCTTCTGCTACTATCCATGCGATTAAACAGAAAATGCAGGAACTGATAGACAGGGAAGAAGGAATAAACGTTCCGGCGTCAGGAAGCCGGATGGATGTCGAATCTTTTAATAAAACGCAACCAGGGCAGGATTGTCTTTCGGAAAGCCGAACCCCGAAAGACCTCCTGCCTCCGTAAGGGTGTCCGGATGAAGTGTTTTTCTCTTTATGTTTTGCTTTGAGGGAAAGACAGGGACGGACGGAAGCAGTCGAAGCAAAAATGCAGGAAGAAAAGGAAATTGCAAGCCTGCCTTTCTCTCTTGCAAAACAACAAAAATGGTTTGCAAAAAACTAAAATACAATAGTATGAAGATTAGATTTTTTTGTTTAGGAATAATTCTTGCAGGAATGATTTCAGCAGGGATATTCATGCAGAGCTGCAGCAGTGGCAGCAGTGAAGATATTCAGCAGGGTTACAGCAATGAAGAAGATTTGGCATCCGATGTAAAAATTGGTTTTGAAAAAATCGGTTTTGAACATAACAGAGGATTGGATTATGTTTTCGAACATCTGAAAAACAACCTTGAGAGTAAAGACGTAAAATTGAAAAGTGCAGATAATATTTTTAAGTCGGCAGAGGATATTTTTAAGTTAGTAGAGGATGCATCTATTGATTTCGTTCATAAATCCGATTATGGGAAATTCGTCAGTAAAGAAAAATTTTCCGAGATTGTGAATATAACAGGTATGCGTCCTTTACTAAAGAGTTCGAAAGCAGGCACTGCCATAAATCCGGAAGAACTAATAACCCTGACCCCCAAACAGGTGTATTATGTTGACAGGTATAAAAATATTATGGCCTCAGTGAAGAAAGATTTTGACATAACGGCTACAATCAAAAAAATAAAAGAATTGGAAACCGAAATAAATGCAAAATGTTCTTCGGATGAAATTTTTCCACTGTTAGCCGCCACTTCGGTTGGCCGGCATTCCCTGCAGTATTGGGAAGAAAATTTGTATAAGTGGTCAGCGCTGTTTATGCCTGAAGAAACTCAAGAAATAGCTGCATTCGTTCCCAGATTAAAAAGCAACAGCTATGAGGTTAATACAACTCAGGAAGAGTGGGAGTGGTTTTATAATACATTAGAAAGCATGGGTGAATCAGATGGTGTAGGAGCATTGTTTGGAGGACTCATAGGCTCAGCTGCCGGTGGAGTCGGAGCTGTTCCCGGTGCACTATCAGGCGCTTGTTTTGCGTCTGCAAATGCTGCTATGATTTCATTATTACATCGTTGGGGGATATATCAATGAAGCGTAAAATATTTATGATTCTATTGTACGTAAGCCCTATATATTTTTTCTTTGGCCTTCGCTTTTAACATATCATTTTTCCACCGGAGAGACCCAAATCTCTTAAATATGAGATTACAGAAGCTATAATGTGTGGATATGGTGCGAGTTTTGGACTTTGGAATTTAGACCGAAAAAGTCGAAAAGAAAAAGATTCTCAGACAAAAGATTCCCATCGAAATAAAGTCAGTAAAAAAACGAGCGAATAGAAAAGGCAGTAATGGTATTGAAATGTAATTTTGTCATAGACAAAATTCAACTCCGGGGGGAGTGATCAATCCTCTCTCCGGATTTTTTAAGTAAAAACAAAATGAGAAAAGATGTTTTAATAATTATCATACGGTTGCTAATAATGGATCGAATTAAATTCAAAAAAGGAGGTACAAAATGAAGTACAAACTAGTAAGGCGGAACAATCCGCAAGACCGGGAAAGTCCGGGAAAATGGTATGCTGCGCCGGTAAACGACGGCAAGGCAGTGCAGAAGGACATCGCCGCTGACATCGTCGACCTGTCATCGCTTGCACGCGGTGATGTCGGGAATGTAATCAGCAGTCTAATCGACACGATTCCCAAATATTTGCTTATGGGCAGAA
>JAIRZR010000224.1 GCA_031267155.1 Prevotellaceae bacterium
CAATGACGGATAACCGTCTGACATTACGCCCATTACCAACACACGGTTACCCGTCATTGCGAGGCACGAAGCAATCCAGAAAGTTCAATTGTTATACGTTATTAATTTTCCTTCCCTTAATGGGGGACTGCCGGGGACTTAATCCTCAGTTATTACAATCACGGTTTTATATTCTTTTTTAAGACAGCCATCGGAGACGGTATAATAAAATTCTATTGCATGAGCCGGTTTGCCGTAATATGGGATTGTTGGCAATATTCCGTCGTCGTATGCTGCTTTGCCGTTGAATACCACGGCTCCCGCATACGGCGAGGATACCGGCGACTGACGGATGTATCCGGACGTCATCAAATCGGGAACGGTACTCCATGTGCCTGCCGCTTCGACGCCGAATATCTGGTTAATCTGCAATGCTTCCGCGTATTTGCGGCATACGGATACTGTGTCGCTGGGGAAGAATACCCTGTTGCTGCGAACGGTATGGAGATAAACTTTTCTGTCTGTCTCCCCGGCGAGGCACTCGCTGGAAGCTCTGTACGTATAAGTATATGTCCCGTACGGAGGTGTCGAACTGATGACGCCGGTACTGGCGTCTATTGAAAGACCGGTCCAGTTCAGCGTGGTCATAACGAATCGTGAGTATAATGACCTTAATAATCCCGAATAGAAAGATTTGAGCGACGGGATTTGAACCCTCATTCCGGCGAAAGACAGAATCCTTCAATACAGCATGTATTGCGGGTCAGGCCCGCAATGACGGACTGCAAAGGCAAAGAGTCCGGACTGCAAACCGAAGCTGACAGAAGGAGTTCCGAAATTCTGTGCATACAAGCCTGTGAAAGGCAACTTTATTTATTTCTTAAAAAAAATTCGCTTAACGCCTCAAAATAATATTTCGCCTAAAATTATATAAAATGCGGAGTTTTGCCAGACACTCCGGGCAATGTCTCAAAATAATATTTCGCCAAAATTTTCAGCATTAAAAAAATGATTAACTTTGCGCGCTCAATCATTATTGAAAATGACAAAGAATAAGGATAATAAGAAGACTGAAGGGAAAAAGCAAAATGAAGCGGCGTCCTTTATTTGTGGCCTGCTCTTTTGCGCCCTGGGTCTGTTTTTGTTTGTGGCGTTTCTGGTTTACCTGTTGAAATGGAAACCGTCTCAGTCTAATCCGAACGATGGCAATGTGGGCGTATTTGGACTTGGAATAGCCAAAACAGCCATAACTCATTTTGGTTTGGGCGCGTTATTTATTCCGGTGATACTTTTCATTATTGGCGTTCATATATTGCGTCCGGTCAAAAAGTTTGTCAGGATTCTCGTGATGCTCATTTTTGGAGCAGTTCTACTTTCCGTGACTTTGACATTTCTGCTTTACTGGTGGGAAACTTCCAGAAGCTGGCTGGGGAACGGATTGGGCGGGAAGTTCGGATACTATTTGTTTGATTTGTTGAAAACGCCAATCGGGACATTCGGTACAGGACTGTTTTTGCTGGTGCTGATAGCCGCATACGTTTTATCCATTTCTCCGAAAGCCGTAAATATTATCGGAATGGCATGGCTCAAGCCCTTCGGTTTCCTGAGGAAAATGTTCCTTATGATGAAGAAAAGGGAAAAGAAAATCAGGAATAAGGACATAATACCCGAAGATGATATCCGGCAAGCTCAGGATGACGAAAATCCTTTCGTGGATGAACCGTATGAGGAAGACGATGATGATCTTATGGTGATAAGGAATCCCGGAGACCTGAGTGAAAATCCGGAGACGGGACAGATGCCGCTGATTCCGCAGTATGACCCGAAGTTGGATCTCGGTACCAAAGTAATAGAAGAAGAATATCTTCCCGAGGAATCGCTGACAGGCGAACTGTTCGACCCGACCAAAGACCTTTCGGGATATCAGCGTCCGCCCGTAGATTTGCTCGAGGACTATAAAACCCTTGGAGACAAGATCGATAACGACGAACTGAAAAGAAACAAGGATAAGATTGTGGAAATTCTCGGACAGTATAAAATAGGTATCGAGAAAATTTACGCCACAGTCGGTCCCACTGTAACCCTCTATGAAATAGTCCCGAAAGAAGGCATCCGCATTGCCCAGATAAGGCGTCTTGAGGACGATATAGCCCTGCGTATCGCGGCTACCGGAGTCCGCATCATTGCCCCGATGCCCGGAAAGGGAACGGTCGGAATAGAAGTCCCCAACGACAAACCGGACATTGTTTCAATGCGTTCCGTCATTAAGTCGGCGAAATTCCAGGAATCCAAGTTCGATTTGCCGGTCGCCCTCGGGAAAACCATTCTGGGAGAAATATACGCATTCGACCTCGCAAAAATGCCACACCTGCTTGTCGCGGGAGCGACAGGACAGGGAAAATCGGTGGGACTTAACGCCATACTCACTTCCCTGCTGTACAAGAAACATCCTGCGGAACTGAAAATCGTTATGGTCGATCCCAAAAAGGTGGAGCTTACGCCATACAACAAGATCGAAAAACATTTTCTTGCCAAGCTCCCCGACACGGAAGAGCCGATCATAACCGATACGCAAAAAGTTGTATATACTTTGAAATCATTGTGTATGGAAATGGATAACCGCTATGATCTTCTCAAGATGGCAGGGGTCAGGAATGTGAAGGAATACAACGAAAAGTTTGTAAACAGGCGGCTGAATCCCATGAGGGGACACAGGTACATGCCATATATCCTGCTGGTTATAGACGAGTTTGCCGACCTTATCATGACCGCCGGAAAGGAAGTCGAGGAACCCATAGCCCGCTTAGCCCAGCTGGCGCGCGCTATCGGGATACATCTGATTATTGCAACACAGAGACCCACAACGAACATTATCACCGGATTAATAAAAGCGAACTTTCCGGCGCGCATCGCATTCCGCGTTACTTCGATGATTGATTCGAGAACAATTCTGGACGTCCCAGGAGCAAACCGGCTTATCGGACGCGGCGACATGCTTGTCTCGGCAGGCGGCGCCGACCTGGTTCGCGTACAGTGCGCTTTCGTGGATACTCCCGAAGTTGACCGTCTTACGGATTTCATCCGCCTGCAGCCCGGATATGGCGCCGCATACGATTTGCCCGAATATGTGGACGAAAAAGCCGCGGAAAAACAAATCGACATGCAAAACCTCGACTCGATGTTCGAGGAATGCGCAAAGGCAATTGTTATAAATCAAATCGGCTCGACTTCTTTCCTGCAGAGAAAGCTGTCGCTGGGATACAACAGGGCGGGACGGATAATGGATCAGCTGCAGGCTGCGGGAATAGTCGGTCCTGCCGAAGGCAGCAAGCCGCGGCAGGTTCTGATAACGGACTTGTCGAGTCTCGAGAATATTCTGGCTGCGTTCAGAAAATAAAAGAAAGGAAATGTCGAAAACCAGGAAAGCATATTTTTGTCAGCAGTGCGGTTACGAGTCGGCGAAATGGCTGGGAAAATGTCCTTCGTGCGGCGAATGGAATTCGTTTGTCGAAGAGGTCATTTCAAAGCCTTCGCCCGCTCAGGTCATTACCGGGAAATCCGCGTCCAAACCCGTCAGTATAAACGATATCAGCATTGAGGAACACAACAGGATACTGCTTGTCAACAACGAGATGAACAGGCTGCTCGGAGGAGGTCTCGTCGCCGGTTCAATTGCCCTGATCGGCGGAGAACCCGGCATAGGAAAATCGACTTTAAGTCTGCAAATAGCTTTGAAACAGTCGAATTTAAGAACGCTGTATGTTTCCGGCGAAGAAAGCGCCAGCCAGATCAAACTCCGCGCCGAACGTCTTGGCGGAGGAAACAACGGCAATTGCTACATTCTTCCGGAAACGCTGCTGGAGAATATCCTGCTGCAGGCGCAGGAGACAAACCCCGATTTTGTCGTGATAGATTCGATACAGACAATTTACACCGAAAAGCTGGATTCTTCGCCGGGAAGCGTCTCGCAGATAAGGGAATGTGCAGCCCTGCTCATGCGCTATGCAAAGGAAAGCAATACTCCGGTGTTTATCATCGGGCATATAACAAAAGACGGCTCTATCGCAGGTCCCAAAATACTGGAACACATAGTAGATGTCGTTTTACAGTTCGAAGGAGACAACAATTACATCTACCGTCTTCTGAGGTCGATGAAAAACCGTTTCGGCTCAACCGACGAAATTGGCATCTTCGAGATGACGGGAAGCGGCTTGAGGGAGGTGACCAACCCTTCGGAAGTCCTCATAACCCGTCATGACGAATCCCTGAGCGGCAGTTCCGTTGCCGCAATGATAGACGGGGCGCGTTCTTTTCTTATTGAAATACAGGCGCTGGTAAGTACCGCCGCTTATGGAACGCCGCAACGCTCTGCCACCGGTTTCGACGTGCGGCGCCTGAACATGCTGCTGGCTGTTCTGGAAAAACGCGCAGGTTTCAGACTGGCGGTCAAGGATGTGTTCCTTAATATTGCGGGAGGAATAAAGGTGATTGATCCGGCAATAGATCTTGCCGTTGTCTCGTCGATACTTTCGTCCACCGCCGATATTCCCATACCGCAGAACTGGTGTTTTTCGGGGGAAATAGGATTATCCGGCGAAATTCGTCCGGTAAACAGAATTGCAGCAAGAATCTCGGAAGCGGAAAAACTTGGATTCAAAAAAATATTTGTATCCAAATATAATAGAAAGACTCCGGAACTGAGCAAGTTCAAGATTGATATTCAGTATGTCGGGAAAATCTCGGAACTGATGGAAACATTGTTTAAAAACCGCTGAAAAGTTTCACAACAGCGTAAGGCAATGCCCACCACCCGGACGCGCTTTTAATGTCTCTGTGTTTTCGCTAAGGGAATGTTCCATGTCACAAATTTAATTGTCATGTCCAATTGCCCGGAGGGCCTGCAGGGCATTAATATCAATAGAAAACCGTAAAAAATCCCGTCAGGGATGAAATATCGGTAGAAAACAGTCGGAAATCGGTAAGAATCCCGTGAGTCCCCCATTAAAAGATTTAATGCAAAAAGAGATATAACAGCCCGAGTTTGTAAACGATATCAAAACCCGAAGGGTTGAAATTATTATAGAAAACAGGACAGGCAATCTAAAAACGCCGAAGGCGTGACATTATTATAGAATGTATTTTTGAAGGGAGACCGGCGTAATTTTATAATGCCACCCTTTCAGGGTTTTTAGCTGGTGTTAATTGTTGTTTGCTATAATAATGGCATCCCTTCGGGATTTGATGATTGAACTTATTATTAGTCGTTTGCGATGTTGTTATATGAAAGGGATGAAATGTAAAAACGAAGATACTGCGTGTCATCCCTGACGGGATCTTGCTGGACAATGAATTGATTGCTACCAATATTTAATCCCTGACGGGATTTTTGATTCCGGCAATGTTATATGCTTTTTGCATTATACTGCGCGCGGTCTAAAATTGTGATATAAAAATGTAGAGATGCTTTGTGTCTTTTGACGCTGTAGGCGTCTGATGTGGATAACCCCGTGCAAGCGAAGCGCAGCCCGGGGTACGTATATCTCTCCGACACAACTCCGTATGGAGTTGAACTGCTACGCAGTTCTGGTAAGCGTTGTCTATGCCCCCGAACTGCGCC
>JAIRZR010000383.1 GCA_031267155.1 Prevotellaceae bacterium
GGGCAGGTTGTTGAGGCGTATAATAATTTTGTCAAAGAAATTTTAAATAAAATAGAAGAAAATGGAAAATAATACAATATTATCAAAATTAGAAGATATACAGAAAGAATTAAGACTCTTTGAAAAGCAAGGACTTGATACTTCTTCTCTGAAAATTTTTATCAAAAACTTCAAAGAATTTTTGAAGTTAAATAATCAGTCGAACTTATTCCAACAAGAATTAAGTTTTGATGAAAAGTTGTCTATAATTAAATCTTTTTTGGAAGATAAAAAAGCATTTCCAAAGATAGAAAATGTGATAGCTTTTGCCAATGAACGATTAGGTATTGATTTTAAAAATCAAAAAAAATCTCGTGAAACTACAATTTTATTGATAATTAGTCGCATAAGTTCAAAACCTGAATTGAAAGACAAGTTAAAAGAAGCAGTATTATCAATTCGTAACGAAATGGTTCATAGTACTAAAACTAAAAAATCAAACAAACAAATTATTACAACAGAATCATTTAGTAAATGGGCAGATATAATAAAAAATATTTAGAAATGAACACTCAAATATTGGTAAAAGCAAAACAGGATATCCCTCTGTATTTTAATGAATTTCAGTCTTTTTGGAATAAAACATTAAAGAATTATAGCGATGACGATTTACACGATTGCTATCATAATACTTTAATTTTTAAAAATTGGCAGATTGCATTTAATCATATTAAAATTGTGCAACTTGGCACAATTTTATCAGAATTACACCAAGATATAAATTCTTCATTTTACTTGTCTCATTTTGGACAGTATCGTTCTGCACATATGCACTTAAGAAGTGTTATTGAGCTTTCACTTCAAATATTGTATTTTTATCAGCACGAAGTTGAGTTTTCTCAATGGAAAGAAGGTGAATTTAGAATAAAACATGATGAACTGACTACTTATTTAAAAAAGCATCCTAATATAGTCAATACTACTGGAATAAATTTAATTGACGAGATAACTAAAAAGTGGAAAGAATTTTCAAAATATATTCATGCAGAAGCACCCACATATTTTCAAACAAATTTGCAATCTTCTCAAACAAATCAGTTTATCGTAAAAGATTTTGGTATTTTTAAGTCTAATTTTTTAAAAACCGGTTACAAAATAAATAAATTGTTCTTGCTATTTTTTCGTGAAAAAATCAATTTATTTCCAACACAACAAAAAGACATATTGATAAATAATATGAAACCTGACGATTTGACAGAATTAGGATTTTCTACAATATAATATTTGCCAATGTAAACTTATACGAAATGCGGCAAGTTCACGCTACTGTTTGGAGGAACAACAATGTGGGGTAGTGAGCGGTTTTTTTTTCTTCTTCCTTTGCCTCGGCGAGATGTTTTTTGTCTTCAGCAAACGACCGGTACTCTTCCTGGATATGGGATATCTGCGTTTTATCGACCAGTTCCCCCGGCTTTACCAGCAATCCCGTCGACAAACCCAGCAGCACGGCTATCAGCGTAGTGAACAGGTATATGGCGATTGTCTTTCCGCCCATGCGCGAAAAGCTTGCGATATCCTTCAGCCCGATAACTCCCTTGACCAGGGAAATGAAAACCAGGGGAATAGCTATGAGCTGCAGTAATCGGATGAAAATCCGTCCCCAGGGATAAATCCAGCTCTGTATAATCTGTACGCCGTCAAATTGCAGCGCAATGATTCCGGCAAGAACCCCGGCAATCATTCCGGCAAGTATCTGCAGGTAAAGTGGAAAGCGTTTCCGTTTGTTTATCTTTGGCATGTTTCCTTAAATAATTGCGGCAGTAACGAAAGAGACAATAGCCATTACGGTCATTGTCAGTATGTATGACGGATTTCTCTGCAGGCGGTTTCTTGCCCTGAAACTTTCGAAAAATCCTGTGAATACCGGAATGATCACGATAAGGATAATGAACAGCGGCATGTAAACGGCATCATGCAGGCTCCCCGGCAGCACGCAAAGCACGGTGAGCGCCGAATATACGGCGGCCTTGATGTAGCCGGCAATATGTATCAGAGCCAGGTCGAAACCGCTGTAGTCAAGAATCATTACTTCGTGTATCATCGTAAGTTCCAGGTGTGTTCGTGGATCGTCCACTGGCAGGCGTCCCGTTTCGACAAGCAGCATCAGGAAAAATGCAAAAGCGGCAAGCAGCCCGGGAATAAGCGCGCTCATGTTTGCCGTGTCGAAAAAGCCGAATATTTCCGCGAAAGAATTGTGTCCGGTCAGCATTGCGAATGTTCCCGCAAGCACAAAGAAGGCGGGTTCCGCCAGCATCCCGTACAAAGCCTCCCGCGAGGCGCCCATCCCCTCGAACGACGAAGCCGTATCCAGCGCGCCCAGTATCATTGCAAACCTGCTCAAAGCCATCAGGTATGCAAACAGAACGAAGTCGCCGTGGAAAGATATGACTGTCCCGCATTTCCCGAAAGGCGTCATCAGCGAGGCTGTCAGCACCGCGGCAAAGCTCACTGTCGGCGCAAGCTGGAAGATTTTACCCGAATCGAGGCTTATGACCTCGCCCTTGCGGAACAGCAGCACCAGATTGTACACCGGCTGCAGTATTTTCGGACCTTTCCGCCCGCTGAGAATGCTGCGCGTCCGTCCGAGAATGCCGTGAAATACAGCGGCAAAAGCAAGTATCAACAGTATGGACAGCATGATCGGGCTACGAAATAATGTCGAAACCGGTGTACGGGACAAGAGCTTCCGGCATGATTATCCCCCTGTCCGTCTGATTGTTTTCGAGCAGGGCGGCGACAATCCTGGGAAGCGCAAGCGAACTCCCGTTCAGGGTATGCAGGATTTCCGTTTTCTTTTGCGCGGTCTTATATCTTAATTTCAGCCTGTTTGCCTGAAACGATTCGAAGTTGGACACCGAGCTTACTTCCAGCCAGCGCGCCTGGGCTGCGGAATAGACTTCAAAATCGTATGTCAGAGCCGAATGGAAACTGATGTCGCCACCGCACAGGCGCAAAATCCGGTACGGCAATTCCAGCTTCCTGACGAGTTCCTCGACATGCGCAACCATTCCGTCCAGCGCTCCGTACGAAAGTTCGGGCCTGGTAATCTGCACGATTTCGACTTTGTCGAACTGATGCAGGCGGTTGAGTCCCCGCACATCCTTTCCGTAAGAGCCGGCTTCGCGGCGGAAACAGGGCGTGTATGCCGTCAGTTTAACGGGAAGCCCGCTTTCGGCAACGATTACGTTTCTGTAAAGATTGGTTACCGGAACTTCCGCCGTCGGAATCAGGTAGAAATCGTCGGCAACGACGTGATACATCTGGCCCTCCTTGTCGGGCAGCTGCCCCGTGCCGAAACCGGAATCCGCATTTATCATCAGCGGCGGCTGTACTTCGGTATAGCCCTTTTCGATATTGTGGTCGAGGAACATCGAAATCAGCGCGCGCTGCAGTTTCGCTCCCTTCCCGGTATATACGGGAAATCCCGCGCCCGTGAGCTTATTGCCCGCCTCGAAATCGATCAGCCCGTATTTTGCCGCAAGTTCCCAGTGAGGCTGCCCGGAATTCAGTTCGGGTATTGTTCCCGATTCCTTCACAACGAGATTGTTTTCAGCAGATTTGCCCGCGGGAACGGATTCGTGCGGAAGGTTCGGCAGCAGGATAAGCCTGTCGTACACCTGCTTTTCCAGACAGGCGACTTCCGTTTCGAGTTCTTCCGATTTCGTTTTGAACTTTGCCGATTCTTCAGCGGCATTCTGTTTAACGGTTTCGGCTTCTTCGTGTTTGCCTTCCTTCTTCAAAATCCCGATACGTGCGCCGGCGTCCTTTGCCACACGGTTCTGTTCGGCAAAAAGAGCTTCAAGCTCAATCTGTTTTTTCCTGCGCGTTCCCTCCGTTTCGATGATTTCATCAACAATGCCGGCGGCGTCGAAACCTTTCACTGTCAGCCGGGAAACAACATAATCCCTGTTATTTTCTATGGTCTTAATATTAAGCATAATCCTAATTTTTTTGAGCCTCAAAAGTAGTAATTTATTTCCAATTTCCAATTATATAACAATTAGCCTCATTGTTAATTGTTATATAATTGTTAATTTATACATCTGGGGCAAATCCCTCGCCTTCAGGCGAAGACTTTAGTTTTAAAAAGCTTTGGAAAGTATAGGGCGCTTTAAAAGGGTCGGTGTCCGTCATGGCGAATAACCGTTTCGTACCTAAACTGAAAGCGAAATGACGTTTAGGGCATCAGGAGAGTTAAAAACTAAAAGTTGAATAGCGTTAATTATACAGTGCGCGGGTTAAAATTGTGAGGTAAAAATGTAGAGATACTTCGTGCCTTTTGACGCCGTAGGCGTCTGATGTCGATAACCCCGGGCAAGCGAAGCGCAGCCCGGGGTAAGCTATCGCACTCCAGAACTACGAAGTAGTTCAA
>JAIRZR010000320.1 GCA_031267155.1 Prevotellaceae bacterium
CTGGCAGACGGAATAGGAGATGTGTATGTCCGGTATACCGATACGTACGAATGGGACACGGCCGCGGCTCAGACAATCCTCGAAGGCGTCGGCTGGAGTATCAATGCGCTGGATACCAATGAACCGCTGACATATAACAAGGAGTCTTTGCTGAATCCTTATTTTATATGCAAAAAGGCAGATGCGTACATAAATTAAAAAATCATGCCTTTCAAGTACATCTCCGTTGAGATGCCTTTCCAGGCTGAAAGGCATGATTTTTTATCTGTCCACACGATTTGGATATGCAGTACGTCCGCTTGACACAAACGGACGTACTTTATATTGTTCTGTAATTTATACGAACCACTCTTGACGCTTTCTGCCGGTTCTGCAACCTCTTTTTTTTGTCGGAACAAATTTGCGGCAAAGATACAGAATCAACTTAGCGCTATTTTTTCCAGAACATCTCTTGTTTTTGCAATTTCCTCATCTGTAAGCTGGAAATTCGTCATTTTCCCGCTGAGGAACTGATCGTAAGCGCTCATATCAATCAGTCCGTGTCCCGAAAGGTTAAACAGGATAGTCTTTTGAATACCCTCTTCCTTTGCAATTTTGGCTTCGCGTATGGCAGAAGCAATTGCATGGGTTGATTCCGGAGCGGGGATTATGCCTTCGGTATTTGCAAAAAGTTTTCCTGCTTCGAAAGTTTCCAGCTGGGGGATATCCTGCACTTCGATATATCCATCCTTATGCAACTGGCTGACAATAGTTCCTGCGCCGTGATACCGCAATCCTCCGGCGTGAATGTCTGCCGGCTGGAAATCGTGTCCGAGAGTGTACATCGGGAGCAGAGGCGTTAATCCTACCGTATCGCCAAAATCGTATTCGAATTTTCCCTTTGTCAGCTTGGGACAGCTTGCAGGTTCCGATGCAATCACGCGGATGCCCTTATTTTCAGTCAATTTATAGCGCAGGAACGGGAAACTTATTCCCGAGAAATTGGATCCGCCGCCAAAGCATCCGATAACAATATCCGGATATTCGCCTGCAATTTCCATTTGCTTTTCACATTCGAGACCTATGACAGTCTGGTGCAAGACAACGTGATTCAGCACACTGCCCAGAGTATAGCGGGTATCCGGATCCTGAACCGACTGTTCCACCGCTTCGGATATCGCGATTCCCAGACTTCCGGAATTGTCAAGGTCTTTTGCAAGAATTGTTCTTCCCGCGTTTGTCATATTGCTTGGCGAGGAAAAAACGTTTGCGCCCCATGTCTGCATCATTACTCTTCTGTATGGTTTCTGGTTATAGCTGACCTTCACCATATAAACATCAAGCTCCAGGCCAAAGATACTGCTTGCAAAACTCAAAGCCGTACCCCATTGTCCTGCTCCCGTTTCGGTAGTCAGGCGTTTGATTCCCTGGGCTTTGTTGTAGTATGCCTGGGGAAGGGCCGAATTGAGTTTATGCGAACCTACTGGACTGACGCCCTCGTTTTTAAAGTAGATATGAGCGGGAGTATCCAGAGCTTTTTCCAGTCCTGTGGCTCTGACCAAAGGCGTGGGTCTCCAGATTTTGTACAGTTCCCTCACTTCTTCGGGGATTTCTATCCATTTTTCACTGCTTAATTCCTGTTTGATCAGCTCTTTTGCAAAAATGGGTTCCAAATCTTCCGGCGCCAGAACCTTCTTTGTTGCAGGGTTCAATGGGGGAAGAGGTTTCACTGGCATGTCTGCCACAATGTTATACCATGCTTTTGGTATGTCATTCTCATCTAAAACAATCTTTTTTTTCATAATCTTATCTAATTTAATATTAATACTCACTTTAAAAGTGGAAAACCTGTCGTGAGAACGACAGGTTTTCGCTACATTTTGACATGAACACCCTCATCAACTCTCACGATCGTATCATTAAGAGCCGCCACCAATATCTGTTCATGTCTATTATGTTACACATCATTTCACTGTATTTTGCGGTGCAAATGTATGAATAATTTTTATAAAATATCCTTAATGCTGTAAATATTTTTATTCCCACGTGCAACTATTTTTTATTTAGCTTTTTATCGAGTTCTTTCTGTTTCTTCTCCATAGCTTTTTGCTTGGCCGCATTTTTCTTTTCTATAGCTTTTTGCTTATTTTCTTCTCTTTTCAGTTTTTCCTTTTCTTTTCTGGCGTTGGCTTTTTCCTTATCCGCGGCTCTTTTATCGGCGAGTTTTTGCTTATCTGCAGCTTTTTTTGCCGTCTGTTTCTCTTTTTCCGCTTCTTTTTTCAGTTTAAGCTTGTCGGTCTGCATTATTTTGTCACTGCTTTTCTTTGCTTTAGCTTCTTCGGCTGACTTTTTTGTGAGATACGTGTTATTTTTCTTGATATATGCAATTATCTCGTTATTGTCCTTTGGCGTAAAAAACTTCTGGTACGACGTAAATTCGTCCGACGAAAGAGCAGATTTAAGCATATCCAGACGCTCCTGGTCTATGTATTTAATCAGTTTCATATAGTCGGGCGTTCCCAAAGCTAAATCTGTAATACGTTTCTCTGTCTGGGAGAAGATATTGTAAACAGATTTCTTTTTATCATCGTCCAAATTCAGACGGCTTGCAACAGCATTTGTTTTTTCTTGAATGGGGTCTTTAGCCTCAGTCGGTACTGCCTGAGCTTGGGATTTTATCCCTAAAAACAATAAAAAACTCAGAATTAATAAACTATTTTTCATTTTTACAATATTATAACAACCTCAAATACTAACAAATATAATTTTAATCATTTATCCTAACAATTCCATGTTATGCGGGGCAAATTTAAGCATTATTATTTAATAGAGAACAGAAACTGCATTGTTTTACATAATTTCACATTTTTTTACACTTGTAACATCTGTTAATTCGATTTAAATAGACAATACCTATCTTTTTATCCTTATCGTAATGCTTTATAAAAAAGACTGTTAATCTATCATGTTTTGTCGAAGCGCCAATATAAAATAAAGATATGCGCCGAATTTGCTGATTAAAGAAATCATAAATTTTACACATTTTTCTTTGACAATCCGCGAAAATTATACTGCGCACGGGCTAAAATTGTGAGATAAAAATGTAGAAATGCTTCACGTCTTTTTGACGCTGTAGGCGTCCTTAAGTGTCGGATAAAGTCTGCGTAATTTTATCCTCGCATTTTCCGTCGTAAATTGCCAATTATTTTAGCATCCATATTATTTCTCACATTTTCCCACCCTATGCCTGAATTCTGCAAATTCTGCTCCGTTTTTTCAATTATAACGAAATGATACATCTGCATTTATAAATAAATTATTACTGTTTAAAAAATAATAATTATTTTCGCCGCCGAATTTATAACTTTTTATATAGCAGTAATGCCAATACAGAAAATATAAGAATAAGCAATGAAAAAGATTTTATTTAAATTATCAGTCCTGTGCACTGGCATAGTTTTTTATTCCTGTAACAGGGAAAATTCGGTAACAGTAAATCAGGTACGGATGAACTGGTGGTATGATACTCCCGCCGTCAAATACTGGGAAAGTCTGCCTGTCGGAACCGGACGTTTCGGCGCAATGATACCCGGTTCGACAGATAAGGAAGTTATTGTGTTCAACGATGAAACCCTCTGGACAGGCGGTCCATACAACCCGAACAATCCACAGGGACCGGAGATTTTGAAGAAGATACGCGAAGCTGCCTTTGCCCGCAACTGGGTCGAAGCCGACAGGGAAGCATGGAAACTTGCAAGTACTCCCCAGTCCGTGCAGTATTATCAGCCGATGGGGCAGCTTAACATCCATGTCGAGGGTCACACGCCCGACAGGATTGCCGGATACAGCCGCAGCCTGAGCATGGACAGCGCCCTGGTGGATGTACGCTACCGGCTCGACGGCGTAAACTATTCGCGCAGAGTATTTGCAAGCTATCCCGATCAGGTAATTGTCCTGCGCTTCACTGCTGACAAAAAGGGCAAAATCAATCTTGCAAACCATTTCACAAGCCTTCAGCCGAGCGCTGTAACACGTGTCGAAAACGGCGAAATCATCATGGAAGGAAGTACTGTTTCGGAAAAGCCCGGCGAAAAAATACTTCCTCCGCAGATGAAATGGCAGTCGCGGCTTAAAGTCATTGCCGAAGGCGGCTCGCTGTCGGCAGACGGCGACAGGCTTGTCGTGAACAGCGCCGACGCCGTAACGCTGATTCTTGCCGGAGCCACCAACTGGCTCG
>JAIRZR010000360.1 GCA_031267155.1 Prevotellaceae bacterium
AACTCGATCTGCGGAAGTATTCCCGATATCGGGGAAATGGAAAATCTGAGGTTGAAAGTCAGGAAACGGAAAAGAACATTCATACTGATTTCCACGATTGCCATTATTTTTCTGACAGCTGTTTTCTTTGTCTTTTCAGACAGAGAAAACAGTCAGAATGTGATTATTGCGACTGTCATACTTGTCGCTATTGGATTGACTGTTTTCTATTTCGCTTATGTGTTTCCACTGCTCAACAGGCTAAAGTCGCGGTTTAACAAAAACATAATATCGCATTACATACAGTCGATTTTCCCCGGAGCGCAGTATGAGCCTGAGAAATATCATCCCATGCAGGCATATTATGAATCGCTTTTGTTTATGATAGACGTCGACCGTCACAGCGGAGGAAATTATGTCAGGGGAATGTTTGACAGGACAGATGTTTCCTTTTCGTATATGCACACAGAATATGAACAGGTTACGCATACAAAAAACGGAACGAAAACAAGCTGGCATACAATATTTAAAGGAATATTCATGTGCGCTGACAGCAACAAAAAATTCTCGGGCAAAACGCTCATACTGCCCGACACTGCGGAGAAATATCTCGGCGGATTCGGCAAATGGCTGCAGAAAAAAGCCGGCAGCAGTGTGGGCGAAATGGTTTATATGGAAAATGTCAAGTTCGAAAAGGAATTTGTTGTATATTCGACAGACCCTGTGGAAGCCCGCTATCTGATCACGCCAAAGATTCAGGAACAGATTTACAGTCTGAAGAAACTGTTAAAGAAAGATTTGAGACTGTCTTTCGTGAACAATAACGTCTATATCGCAATAAGCAGGGATAATATTTTTCAACTGGATACTTCGCTGTCCTTCACCGATAATAAAACCCTGAAATACTATATGAGAGATATTGTTGAGCTCCTGACTCTGATTCATTTGCTCGACCTTAATATCCGGATCTGGGGCTAATGTATGAATACCCGTATCCTGTTTCAGCCCTGAAATGCAAAGTCAGCCTTTAATAGAATCCCGACAAGCAGATCTCGCCAAAATCCCGCTCATAATTGACAGTATCGCCATAATTCCCATTGCAAACGGATAGTAGAGATACGGGATAATTTCCACGGGATTTACATTCGCCAAGCCCGATGCTATGAGGAGTTGCGCTCCGTATGGCAGCAAGCCCTGGACAAAGCACGAAAACGTATCCAGAAGGCTTGCCGTTCTGGGAGCTGTCAGTCCGGCTTTATCGCTGATTTGTCTGGATATGGATCCGATGATGATGATGGCGACGGTATTGTTCGCCGTACAGAGATTGGTAAACGATACCAGTCCGGCTACAGCAGTTTCAGCTTTTCGTTTTGAGCGAATATTTGCGGTCAACCTGTTTATCAGCCAGTCGATTCCTCCGTTGCAACGAATCATTTCAAACATTCCGCCCGCCATTAGCGACACAATGACAAGTTCGCCCATGTCAATAACGATACCGGCGCTCATCGCTTTTGTCCAGCCCCATACGTCGAATCCTCCGCTGAAAATTCCGATTATGCCTGAAAGCGCTATCCCCGAAGACAGGACAGCAATCACATTAAGCCCTGCCAGAGCTGTCACTAAAACAAGCGCATAAGGAATCACTTTTATCCATTCGACCGTATGCGGACTGACTGCGACATTAGTGTCCACATTCAGTCCCTGAAAGACATAGATTCCCAGAACAACTGCAGCCGCAGGCAAAACCAGTATGAAATTGGCTCTAAACTTGTCTTTCATCCGGCATCCCTGCGTCCGTGCAGCGGCGATAGTGGTGTCCGAAATAAATGAAAGATTGTCGCCGAACATTGCTCCTCCGACAACTATTCCAAGCATCACGGGAATCCCGATTCCTGTCTGCGAGGATATTCCCGCAGCCACGGGCGCCAGCGCCGCAATGGTTCCGCAGGATGTTCCCATCGCCATGGAAATGAAGCATGCCGCCACAAAGATACTTGCCATGACAGCCTTTTCAGGCAACAGGTACAGAACCATATCGACTGTAGCGTCAACGGCTCCCATCGCTTTGGCTGTTCCGGCAAACGCTCCCGCCAGAATAAAAATGATAACCATCAGAAGTATGGTATCATTGGCGCATCCGCGACAAAATATTTCGACGCGCCGGTTCATTTCCCCTTTCGAAAACATGACAGCCACAGCCGAAGCAGCGAGAAAAGCCACGGACACGGGCATCTTCTGCAAATCGCCCGTAAAAACGAATGCCAGTATATACAGCAGGAAAAAAACGCCAAGAGGCGCCAGCGCTTTCCAGTTGGGTGAAGGGGTTTCTCTTTCGGCATTCATCTTGTTCATTCAATTACCATTATATTGTTCGACTGCATAATTTTCCATGTATTCCTTATATCTTTTAAAAGCCTTGAATATACATTCGGCAATTTTTTGCTGATTGCCTTCGTCCATCAAAACCAGCTCTTCCTCGGGATTGGAGAGGAAACCTACTTCGGTCAGAACGCTTGGCGCCACAGTCTTATACAGGACAATTAAGCCCATCTGTTTTACGCCTCTGTCCCTGGTTACGGGACCGTTCTGAAATTCTTCCTGAATAAATTCCGCTATTTTAAGACTCTGTTCCAGATATTCATTCTGCATCAGACTGAACAGTATATACGATTCGGGATTTGTAGGATCAAAACCCTCGTATTTGTCTTCGTAATTATCTTCGAATTTTATGGAACTGTTTTCAAACATTGCAATTTCCAAATTGTCTTCCGATTTGTGTACGCCCATAATATACGTTTCGTTTCCCATGGTGCTATTCCTCGCATTTGCGTTTTCTGTCGAATTTGCGTGAATGGAAATAAACAGATCGGCATTGTTGCTGTTCGCCAGATTGCTTCGTTCGTTCAAATCAACAGAAACGTCTTCCTTTCTTGTATATAATACATTGACGTCGGGAAACCATTCTTCTATTAATTTTCCGAGTTTGAGAGCGATGGCAAGATTTATCGTTTTTTCATATACATACTTGCCTAACGCTCCAGGATCCCTGCCTCCATGTCCGGCGTCTATGACAAGGGTGCGAACGCCGGCAAACGCCATTTCATTCGTGTTCTGAGAATTGAGGTTCAATGGAACAATCAGCAGTAAAAGTATTTTTAACAATTTCATCCTCTTATTGATCTTTTTTGCGACGCAAAAGTAGTAAAATTTGTTGTATCCAATGTAAAACTCATTTTTTGGGTGTACGACAAAATCCCGTATCATATCAACATGATTGACGAATTGCATGCAAACGAAAATGTGCACAACCGTATTCCGGCACAGTTGTTGCAACAAAAAATGCCGCACAACTGATTTGAAATACTGGAAAGTTTTATCTTTTATTAATCATTAACCGCCAACCTGAAACCTGTATTTTCCTGATTTTGCAGATATTTGGAGACACCCGTCCTTTTCCTCAAGGACTTTCACACCCTGTACTGCGGAAAGCGGCTGTCCGTTTTCGCTTACCTGCGAGGCTTTTGCCGGAAGATAGATTCGGGCTTCCGAGCCTGTCGGGACGGAAATATCGTAAACAGTTTTATCTCCGCTCTTTCTCCATCCGCTTTCGATCAGTCCGTATGGCGATTCAACTGCGGCTTTCGCGTAGTCAAGCTTTTTGACCACATGAGGGCGAACAGTGAAGATGCGGTATCCGGGGCCCTCGATACTCGGTTCGATACCCGCAAGTCCCTTGATAAACCATGTGGAAATACCTGTGTATGAAGTATGGATGCGGGCAGGCTCGTCGGCTTCCCACACTTCCGTCCATGCAGTTTCGCCCTGCGACAGGATGTAGGCATATCCGGGCTTGTCCGTTCTGGACAGTATATTGTAAACGATTTCGTAGAACTGCGGATATGCGAGGAGCGTTTTGAAATACGGGTAACGGCTCGAACTTCCGATGTCGAAATATGAATGCTCACCCTTCATGTCCTCTTCCAGATGTTTCAGCGCCGCAGGACGCAGGCTGTCAGGAACAATTCCGGCAAAGAGAGCGAATGAAGTGCGCACCTGATCGCCGTTGAGATAGCTGTTCAGCTCCGGCTTGAAATACTTTTCGTGAACCTTTGCGCGCAGGTTTGCCAGCCTTTCGCGGTACGGCGCCGTTTCGCTGTCGCTGTCGAGCAGATCGGCGATATGGATGAAGAGGTCAAGCGTCATTGAATAGACGCAGTTGTTGAAAAACAGCGCCTCTTCCGTATTTCCGAATTCCTTTCGGTGTCCCGGGCCCAGCCAGTCGCCGAGGAAGTGGCCGTCGCCGCCGTACTGTACAAGCATCCCGTCCTTCACATTAGTATTCAGGAACTCAAGCCATTTTCTGCCCGTTTCGTAAGCCTCTTCCAGGATTTTCCTGTCGCCGTAAGCCAGATAGTGTTCCCATGCGATGTTCATATTTGAATTTCCGTAGAGAGGACCTCCCCACATCCGGTTGATTTGCGGAGCGGTATTGTGAATCCATCCGTTTGGCGTCTGGACGTCGCTCCAGTCGCGTACATTCTTTATGTAAAAAGCGCCGGAAGAGAAACATGGCAATCCCAGTCCCCATGCAGTCAGGTATGCGCCTTCGGAACCGTATCCAAGCCGTTCGCGGTGAGGGCAGTCAACCGTAAATCCTTCGATGGTGCATATTTCGTAAGTCCAGCGGTCGATATCATACATCCGGTTGAACAGGCTGTCGGAACATTCGAAATAGCCGGTACGTTCAGCCGCGCTTGATACAGCGTATCCTTTCACGTCCGGAAGTTCGGGAGCGCGGTTCAGTCCGATGAAATGGATATAGCGTCCTGCGGAAAAGTTAAACCTGTTGCTGAATTTTTCCCCGTCCTCACCACGGGCTATATAGTACGATTTTTGACCGTATTCGTCGATAACATCATGCCTGTCGGAAACCTTGATAACGACGGTGTCGCCCCTGTGCAGGCCCTTGAAACCCACTTCGAAGAAGCCCGTAAAGTTCTTTCCCATGTCCACGCGCCACATTCCGGGAATGGTATCGGTGATTTGTCTGGCCGGAATGGTTTCGATAATTCTGGTAAGATCGGTCATTTGGGCCGAGAGTATCTGTTCTTCCCCGTTTTTAAGCGGCGATGTTGCTGCTGCGCCAATCCAGCTGCTGTCATCGTAAGCGAGGGTATTCCAGTCGTCGGAATAGGATCTGCCGTCCACTTCTTCGCCTCCCATGTCCTCGAAACGAAATTCGCCCGTGTTGCGGCTGTAGCTTTCGGCGCACTTCCAGCTTTCGTCGGAATACATGGTGAAATCATCGCCCTTTTTCGTTTTCCCGTTCAATTGCAGCAAAAAAGCCTGATCGACCTGTTTGGTGAAGAAATTGTAGCGCGACCATCCCGGGCCATACCACAGTGCAATGACATTGTCGCCTTTCCGGAGCATGGATGCAATATCGTATGTTACATACAGTATGCGCCTGTCAAGACGGACAAGAGCGGGCGCAAGTATCCGGCTGTCAGCCTTTTTCCCGTTGACATACAGTTCGTGATAGCCTGTCGAGGCAATGTGTACAAATGCAGAGGAGGCGCTGCGGTCGAGTTTCAGCTTTTTCCGGAACCAGGTGTGCCTTTCGGGAGACGCCTGCGGGTGTTTGATCCATTTTCCCTTCCAGTCGGAACGGTCGAGCAGCCCCATCGAAAAACGGGCAATGCCGCTCTGTCCGGAAACATTGCCTGCGGAATCGTAAACGAGCGTTTTCCAGTAACAGTCTGCGCCGGAAGCGAGTTTTGCGCCTCCATACGGAATCAGCTGCGAGGAGTTTGAGGTAACTGTTTTGCTGTCCCAGACATCGGCTTCATCGCGCTTCAGCCTGTCGGGAGACGAAGCCACCAGAATACGGTAAGCCGTTTGATGCAGATTTCTTTCGTCTGCTGCGCCGGAAATTTTCCAGCTAAACCGCGGAATCTTTGTATCAATGCCGAGAGGATCGACAAGATGTTCGCAACGGAGATCGTAAATACGGACTTTGTCCCCCGAACTGCATGCGTTCGAAAGCGCTGCGCAAAAGAAAATCAACGACCATATAATGAATCTCTTCCGCTTTCTACAAAATCCCAACTGTATTATTTTTGACATAAGCATAAATGTAATAGTTATAATTAAAAAAACGTGCAAAGATAATTTATTTTTCAATTACCGGCATATTTTCAGGTTTTCCGGGGATACAGTGAACATTACAGTATAATTATTGTTTGATTACCGTCAAGGTAGATTATATGTATGAAATTAAAATATTTGAGAGAACTGTTTGGACACGGACAACAATACGGCTGCAATGACTATTCATGTTCGCCACCGGTTAATCCGGATAAAAGCGCTGAGAATATTCATATTCCGCCTTCGAAACACAGCATTCCATTCGATTATGTCGAAATAGGCAAGGGTTCCATTGTCGTGAACCTGGTCTCGAATCTGGGCTACGAAATACTGGAGGAGAGCAAAAAAACCGGAGCAAAGGGTAAAGTTATCGGGGTAGATTTTTCTTCGACCATGATGTACAGGGCACGATATAATGTGGAAAAAAACGGCTGCAAGAATGTGTCTTTCAGAGAGGTGTCTTCTTCAAAATTCCTTCCGCTGGGAGCCAATATTTCCGACGCCCTGATTTTTAACAGGCTGACGAACCGGATTCCGAACGAAAACCTGTTTTCCGAAATATACCGGACTCTTAAACCCGGCGGCGTTTTTTATATATATGATATTGTTTTAAATTGCCTTATCCGGTTTAAAGCGGATATATGTTGCAGAACCGACTATATACGGAGACTTAAAGTTTACGGATTTAAAAATATTGAAATCTAAGAATTTGCAGAAAATATTCCGATTGACGAACTGACAATTCCGGAAAATTTGGACATCAAAAACGTGAGCGCTGTTTTAATACGGGGTAAAAAATAGGGCGACCGCAATGGTGGGTTGCCAAAAATTTAATGTGAGACTATCTTCCATCTTGGAAAACGGCTTGAAAAGCCGGATTTTCGTAATCGCAGGTTGTTAACGTCGTTGACCTGCGGAATCTGTGTGCAGATAAAACTGTCTGCATACTATTCCTAAGATAATATGAATATTAATCAAAATAAAAATGGCTTCAACTGTCTATGAAACCGGCTGATACGGGCGAAGACAATTCTCAAAACCCTTCGCCTTCTCTCAGAAGGAGACATTAAAAACTTCGGGATTGCCTGCCGGGACTCGCATCTCCATTGTTGTTGAGCCTGAATCATCAGTTCCTGTCGCAGAGTTCGACATTTCGTTTGCGGAACTCGCTCTTGCGTTTCTGTACCGCAACATTCCTGTCATTGGACGGAACATTCCTGTCCCTGCCCCCAATATTGCGGTCTGCGACCGTAATATTTTCCTATAGCAAACGCATCATTGCATTCTTCGATCGCAATATTGCTGTCGCTGAGTGGGACATTCCTGTCACCGATAGAAAAAACGACCGGTTTTGACTTTGAGTTCGACGTCCCGAACAGGAATACTGCAGTCATCGACCGCATCATTGCTATCGCCGACAGGAATATTCCATACAACAAATGCAATATTCTATTCTTAAAAAGGATGACCGCAGTTTTAAACAGCCTTAATCGCGGTTGCGGACAGAAATATCACGGACGACAAACGGAATTTCCAATTCACCGACCGGAATATCGTGTTGCCTGAACAGAATACCGGATTTTTCATCGGCAATAATTTATACTGTGCGCGGGCTAAAATTGTGATATAAAAATGTGGAGATGCTTCGTGTTTTTTGACGCCATAGGCGTCCAATTTTGATAACCCCGTGTAAGCGAAGCGCAGCTCGGGGCAAACTGTCCAAGCTCCGTCAGAACTCCGAAGGAGTTCAATTCCCCGCGAATTTGATGGGAAAAACTGTTGCTTGATTCAACTCCTTACGGAGTTGTGGAGAGATGTATGCTATACCCCGAACAAGCGCAGCGCAGTTCGGGGTTATCTATATTTGACGCCTTACGGCGTCAGTCTGCAATGCACAAAACTGCCTCGCGCGTGATATACTTGTATGATTCTGCAAACTGAGCATAATCAAATATCTTTATATGTTTATCGTACAGATATTTCGTCATGCATGTGGCATAGTTGATTTTGTCTTTGTGAGATTCAATTATATTTTGCATAATTATTCCGTTTTTGAGAACAAAGGTAATAATTTCTTCTTGCAGTAATGCTTTTCCGGCTCGTCCGGCTTAGGGATGCGAAATAAACAAGATGTATCAACCTGAGTTCGGGATAAGCAAAATAAAAAAAAGAGTAAAAAAATGGGGTAAATATCAAATAATTTTACTGTCTTTGCAGCTGAAAATTAAATACTTAACAGTAATATTATGAGTATGCTTACCTCAGACAAAATTACGCAGATTTTCTGTATTGCAGACGATTTTTGCAAAGAATACGCACAGGAAGTCAAAAAACATCAAACACTGCCAGGCCACGGTAAAAAGAGCCGAAATCGCTCCTGT
>JAIRZR010000376.1 GCA_031267155.1 Prevotellaceae bacterium
TCGCCTCCCGGTCACTGTCTGAAACGCAAGTTCGACGTCGTCAAAGGCAGAACTGTGTTTTAAATCCTGCCTTTGACTACGTCGAACTTGCGTTTCAGGCAGTTTTATCTGCGCACAGATTCCGCAGGTCGTTGACCTGCGGTTATGAAAATCCGGCTTTTCAAGCCGTTTCCCGAGATGGATAACAGTCTCATATCATAATTTATGGAGTGCAAATTTTAAAATTTGTACCCGGATTTTTAACACCCCACCTTGCGAGCTTGATGGGAAGAGACTATTCAACTCCTTACGGAGTTGTGGAGAGATATATGTTGTGCGCTACGCTTGTTCGGGGTTATCAATATTTGACGCCTTACGGCGTCAGTCTGCAATGCACAAAACTGCCCCGCGCGTGGTATAACAATTTTCATGCCGTCTATTATGCCATGCTTCCTCCATGTATCCTCCATGTATCCTCCATGTATCCTCCATGTATCCTCCATGTATCTTGCAGTTCCAATAATATTATATCGGGGAATAGTACAAAACCCTCATTATTGAGGCAGGCGTTTGGCGGCGGTAAACTGTTGACAGTAAACAAAGAAATAGAATATTGTATTGTTGTATGGATTTTTTACTACATTTGCAACTTTAAATTAATAATAATTATTATAATTTGATGCAGAAACAACATACTCTAAAATCCGGAATCAAATTGAACGGAAAAGGATTACATACCGGTCTGGATGTGGAAATTGCGATTTGTCCGGCGCCTGAAAATCATGGAATTAAATTTCAAAGAACCGACATTCCCGAGCAGCCCGTTATCGACGCTGTCGCCGACAATGTTACGGCAAGCTCGCGCGGAACAACACTCGAAAAAGACGGTATAAAAGTAAGCACCATAGAGCATCTCATGGCTTCGCTCTGGGCGTCGGGAATCGATAACGCCCTGATCAAAATCAACGCTCCCGAAGTACCCATACTGGACGGAAGCGCAATAAAATACGTGGACGCCATCAACAGTGTCGGACTGCACGAACAGGAGGCTGAATGTTTCTACTACACAATCAGGGAGAAAACCGTTTTCCGCGAGGGAGAAAGCGGCAAGGAAATAGTGATATATCCCGATGACAGGTTCAGCGCGAATGTGACTATAGACTTCAATTCCAAGGTACTGAACACACAGTCGGCGCGTCTGGAATCCCTTGAGGATTTCGGCAGGGAAATTGCTCCGTGCCGCACCTTTGTTTTCCTGCACGAGCTGGAAGCCCTGTTTTCCAACAATCTCATCAAGGGCGGGGATTTTGAGAATGCGATAGTTATCGTCGAAAACGAATGTGAGAAACACGAACTGCAGCATTTGGCAGAACTGTTCAACAAGCCTACCGTCGAGCGGGTACCGGAAGGATATCTGAACAATCTGCAACTGAGGTTTATCAACGAGCCTGCCAGACACAAGCTCCTGGATCTGATTGGCGATTTGGCGCTCATAGGATTCCGGATAAACGGACAGGTTATAGCATTCAAGCCGGGACACCGGATAAATACCGAAACCGCCAGGGAACTGCGCAAAATCATCAAAAAAGAGAATTTGAAGCCGGCAGTTCCGAAATACAATCCGAACGAGGCTCCGCAGTACGATATAAAAGGTATCATGAACATTCTTCCGCACAGACCGCCGTTTCTGCTCGTTGACAGGATAATACACAGAACGGACGACTGTGTTGTCGGGATAAAGAATGTTACGATGAACGAGCCTTTCTTTGTCGGGCATTTCCCCGGGGAACCGGTAATGCCGGGAGTTCTCCAGGTCGAAGCCATGGCGCAGGTCGGAGGAATACTTGCTCTGGGCAATCTGGAAGATCCGGAAAAATATTCCACATATTTTGTCAAAATAGACAAAGTAAGATTCAAGAAAAAAGTTGTCCCCGGCGACACCCTGATATTCAAACTCGTCCTGCTTGAACCCATACGCAGGGGAATTGTCACAATGTTCGGACAGGTCTTTGTCGGCGACCAGCTCGTTACCGAAGGCGAATTAACAGCTCAAATAGTGAAAAATAAATAGTTTAAAAATAGAAATTAATATGAATTACATCCATGCCAATGCAAAATTGGGCAAAAATGTTACTGTAGGACCTTTTTCATGCATTTCGGAACATGTCGAAATAGGAGAAGGGACAAAGATAGAATCCAACGTAGTAATAATGGATTACGTAAAAATAGGCGCCAACTGCCACATCTTTCCCGGAGCGGTTATCGGCGCAATACCCCAGGATTTGAAGTTCAAGGGCGAAACGTCCCGGGTCGAAATCGGCGACAACTGTACCATCAGAGAATGCGTAACGGTAAACAGGGGTACGGCGTCCAGTGGAAAGCTGAAAACCTCAATCGGCAACAACTGCCTGATAATGTCGTACTCGCACATTGCCCACGACTGCATGATCGGCAACAGTGTCGTGATGGCTTCGTTCACGGGTCTGGCAGGCGAAACCGATATTGACGACTATGCCATACTTGGCGGAAAAACCGGCACACACCAGTTTTCGCGGATAGGAACGCATGTGATGACAATGGGCGGATCGCTCGTGGGAAAAGACATCCCGCCGTATATCATCGCCGGTCATCTCCCTCTGTCGTTCGGCGGCGTAAACAGAATCGGTCTCAGGCGCAGAGGATTTTCCATTCAGAAAATCGAGGAAATCAGTTCGATATACAAGGTCATATATCAGGGAAACATGAACACCACCGACGCCTGCAACAGGGTTGAACAGGAGTTCGCACAGACGGACGAAAGGGATCTTATCCTGAATTTCATACGCACGTCGAAAAGGGGAATTGTGCGCAGATCCATCAATCTGGCAGACGTGGACGCTTTCTGAAACGGGATATTTTAATGGAAAACAATAAGATTTTCGGGCTGCGTCCCGTTCTGGAGGCTTTTAAGGCAGGGAAAACTTTCGAGAAAATCATGATTCGCGAGGGAGGCGTTTCCGACATGCTTTTCCAGATAGTCGATCTGGCGGGGAAAAACAGTGTCACGCTCAACAGGGTTCCTGTCGAGCGTCTGAACCGCCTGGCGAAGGGTGGCAATCATCAGGGCGTGGTTGCGTTTCTGTCCGCCGCGGAATATGCCGGTCTGGAGGATGTTATGGAAAAAATCGCACAGTCGGAGAAACTGCCTTTCCTGCTTTTGCTGGACAGGATAACCGACGTCCGCAACTTCGGAGCGATAGCCCGTACTGCCGAATGTGCAGGAATAGACGCAATTGTCGTTGCCGCCAAGGGCGCCGCCCCGCTGAATATCGACGCAATGAAAACGTCTGCGGGAGCGTTGAATCATATTCCCGTATGCCGCGTCCCGAATCTGAGAACGGCAATCTATCTGCTTAGAAGCTACGATATAAAGATAGTCGCGACAAGCGAAAGATCCGGGAAGGATTATTTTTCGGCAGACCTGTCCGGAGCTGTCGCGATTATGCTCGGCTCGGAAGAATCCGGAATATCCGCAAACAATCTGGAACTGGCAGACGAAACGCTGAGAATCCCGCTTTGCGGAAATATTGATTCGCTTAACGTTTCTGCCGCTGCTGCGGTGGTATCCTTTGAATGTGTGAGACAAAGAAAACAGAAAAGGGTCGCCGAATAATTCAAAACGATTGACAAATATTTAGAAAAGAAAAAGACGAAGTGGTGCGATGGAATAAATATTGAAACAATAATAAAGTACTGTGTAAAATCATGAGATGGCTTTTTATCATACTGGCAATGACGGTTCAGGCGGCTTATTCGCAGGATATCGTCAAACTTAACGAAAAGGCAAGATTCAGGGATCTCTGCTTTTCGGAAAAGATAGCTTCCATAAAGCTGTTTAAAAACGAAGACCGCTTTTCCGAGCCTGTTATCGGATTAAATTCGGACGAGACCGTAACTCTTGTTTTCGACGAGTTTATCCGGAACAGCGAACCCGAGGAAGAATATTATTACACTGTCGAGCACCGCGATGCCGACTGGAAAGAGAGCAATCTGATTTCCAGCGACTACATGTCGGGCTTTCCCGAAAACGACATCACTGATATCGCCCAGTCGCAGGGAACGGTCATCGGCTACCGCAATTTCATGCTTAGCCTGCCGAATGAGAATGTGAAGCTGAAAATATCCGGCAACTACCTCATCCAGGTTTTCGAACGCGACTCGCGGAAACCGGCGCTGGTCAGGGGATTTTCGATTGTCGAGCCTTTGGCGGCGATCAGCGCCTCGATGATTGTGCCCAACAATATGCCGTGCATGCAGCAGCTTGCCATCAAGGCGGGATATCCTTCGCTGAGGATTGCTGATGCATATTCGAACCTGAAAGTCAGAGTCGAACGAAATTCAGGCGCAGTTCCGGACGCCGAAAATCCCGTGCCGGCTTTCGTACTGCCAAACAGCGCGGACTATACCCGTCCCGACAGAAATATCTACAGCGGAGGCAACGAATACAGGGCTTTCGACATTCGCTCTCTCGCCTATAACGGACAGGGCGTTGCGCGACATTCGTTTGAAAACGTCCACCGGGTCGAGCTTCTTCCCGACGCCGAACGTTCGGCATACGATTCGCGGCGCGATATCAACGGGAAATACATGATTGCCGCCGAGAACTATACCGAACCCGATATCCAGTCGGAATACGTGGATGTTCTTTTTTCGTTTGTCCCGAAAATGCCGATCGAAGGCAGGATTTTCCTGTTCGGCGAATTTACGGGACGGTCTATATCCGCCAGATACGAAATGCTTTATATCGACGGTTCGTACAAATGCATTGTTCCGCTGAAGCAGGGCTTTTACAATTACCAGTACGTGATTATGGACAAAGACGGAAATCTGGATATGAATGCGACCGAAGGCTGTTTCTATGAGACGGAAAATGTTTACTGCGTGTATGTTTACTGCCGTTTGCCGGAAGACAGATACGACAGGCTGGTGGGATGGTCGATAATTGAGAATTGAGAATGATTGCCCGAAAGTTGAAATTCAGCGGAAAGGTTTCGCTTTTCAGGGTACTCTCGAAACCGGATTTAATCAGCAAAACACGAATAGATTGAAATTATTATAGAAAAATACGATAAGCAATATAATGTAAAACCTTTATCAGGGTAGCATTACAGAATATTTCTGTACTACGCGCGGACTAAAATTGCGAACAGCATTATTGCGAAATAAATAAGGTGTAACAGTTTCATGATACTGTGAACATAATGCGCATTGCGAAATTGCCCATAGGGCATCAAGAGAGTTAAAAACTAAAAGTTGAATAGCGTTGTCATGTCCTGATATAGCTATACAGACAAAATGTGTAAAAGATATGACAAAAATTAGGAAAAAATACTATTGGTACAGTATTTGCTTTAAGGAAAAAGTAGTTGAAGAAGTATCGTCCGGGATAAGGAAATTTGGACGGGATGAATTGTTAAACACAGTAGTACGTATAGAAATGAAAGGAGAACGTGACAGATTGAAGGAATTGGAATCTGAGAACAGGTCGCTTAAAATAGCGGCTGCTAAAAAGACGATAGCGCTTGATGCCATGGAGAGAAGCCTGTTGAAATAGCGAACAAACATTACGGGACGGATTTTAAAAAAAAATTTCGAACCGCAACCATTACCGGGACAAAAGAGATGAAAGGGCACAGTATAAGGTTTTTAAGTGATTTTTTTTGGTTATACCCGTGACGGCTGTTACAAGTCGATGGAACCCGGTTCAGCATCGGAACTGAACCGGAAAGTGTTAATTTCTTCAGTACAGGAGATACGCCGCGATCATCCCCGCATGGGTGGTAAAGATGTATTATCTCCCTGGAAATATGGCATCAAGCCTTCATGCTGGTCGGGATAAATTTTTCAAAATACCTGGAGAATCGGGTTTGTTGGTGAATTGCAAAAAGAGCGGCACAAAAATGACAAATTCGTATCATCGGTTTCACGTATATAAAAATGAACTGGCAAAGTCGGAGTTAAAGTGTTCCAATCAGGTCTGGCCAGTGACATAACATATATCAGGACGAATGAAGGGTTCATGTATCTTTTTCTTCTGACAGATGTATATTCCCGAAAAATTGTTGGCTGGGAACTGTCGAAGAGTCTGTCTCATGAAGCTGGCACTGTGGCGTTAAAAAGAGCGCTTAAACAGTGTCATAATCCTGAAGGCGTGATTTATCACTCCGACCGTGGCATACAGTACTGCATCAGCGAATACACAAAAATATTGCTGAAACACAGGATGGTCATCAGCATGACGGAAGGAAACCACTGTTACGAAAATGCAATGGCCGAGCGTGTAAATTAGCTGTTTTGCTGTACACGCTCATTAAAAATGGAACCCGGTATTCCAGCGAATATTTTGAAGCGGAAAAGAAAAAACAGAGTGTCAGGGATGAAAATAAGTTGCAAAAACTGGCTAAACAACTCGGTTATGGATTGACTAAAATTGCCTCATAATATGTTAGTTACGAAAAGCGTCATTATAAGGAGTTGCGAGGAACGAAGCAAAGCAATCCAGAAAGTTCAATTGTTATATGTTATTAATTTTCCTTCCCGGTTCTACCGTTATTTGTGTGGAAGTAATAAAATCAGGAACATAACAGAATGGCATAAGGAAAAGATTCCGACAAGCCT
>JAIRZR010000413.1 GCA_031267155.1 Prevotellaceae bacterium
AGCCTGATTAACTGCCTGCTGAATCGCTTCTTCCGTGTCGAGCATCCCCTCGCTGAACGGTATCGTTATCTGAATAGTGATACCGCTGGAATCTTCATTTAAAATTTTTGCATCCATAAAAACAACCTTTTTCTTTTAAATAATGCCGCAAAGATACAAAAAATCTTTAAATAACATTATTTAAGGGCTGCACCCACCTTATACTAATAACACATGCAGCAGAATGTCAGAAGCAGGATTTACAGGATTCTTTGTCTGTACCAGGATTTACAGGATTGCTGGCGCAGGCAATTTCAGGGTGGCGACAATCACGGTTCAGACAATTGCCGGCGCAAGCAATAATTCAAAATTCAAAATTCAAAATTCGTTAATTATGGACAATACTCTTATTCAAAAATACATTGAAGGAACAGCTACCGAACAGGAAGTATCCGCAGTTAGAAATTACCTGATAGAAGATGGAGACGCAGAGCGCTGTTATGATATTATATTTCAGATGAGAAAGTATGCTATGGAAAAACTCGGAATTAAAAGTGATTTTGTAGAAAATGAAACAGATCAGTAAGGGCAAGGCATGCCTTGCCCCTACGCAATCCGTTAAAATGAATTTATATGAATACCGTAACGAATTACCAAATGTATCAGTCATATTCGGACAGGGAACTGATTAAAACAATCCTTGCAGGAGATACGGACGCGCTATATTATTTAGTGATAATAAAATACCGGAAAGAATTATCTGCCGTTATCGACAGGAAGTCGATAAAAACATTAAATAAAGGCACAAATATTTATCTGGAATACTGGCTCTGCAAGTTTTATGAGCACATGCTTATTCCCACGAAAATTAAAAAGAGAAGTAAATTTGAAAGTATTGAGAATAAAGACAATATTCAATGCTGGCTGTGCCAGTGCTGCTGTAACTTTTTGATTAACGATGAGGAATTTAAGACTTTTACTGTGTACAGTTTTGATTTCAACAGCCTGGATATGTCTAAAAATCTGATCTGCATATCAGGACATTCACAAAGCAGAATGAGAAAATTTATCCTGACAATAGAAACTTTTAACAAAATACTTACTAATCGTGAAAAATATGTTGTTTTCACCTATCTGTATTGTGAAAAGAAACAGACTGATACGCTTCTGCATCTGGATAAAAAAATAGCCGCCATCCTTAATACTTCCGAAGGAAATATAAGAAAAATAAAAAGTGTAGCTTATGATAAAGTCAGGAAATTTTTAAATAAATAACTGCCATTATTGAGCCGGTTCTAAAACAAAAAACTGCCTTTTTCAGGGGCAGTTTTTTAATTTTAACAAAATATCAAATACTAATACCTGTTATTACGGTTGTAACCACCACTGTTGTTACGACCGCCTCCTCCACGATTTCCGCCTGAACGGGCATTATTATATGGAGTTTTGTTCCGGGGGCGTTCTTCCCTTGGACGGGCTTCGGCAACGGAAATTGCTTTTCCGTCCATCTCGGCGCCGTTCAGTGCGCTGATTGCTTCGTCTGCAGAATCGTCATTCGACATCTCTACAAATCCGAAGCCGCGGGAACGACCTGTGAACTTGTCCATAATAATCTTGGCTGAAACTACTTCGCCATATGCCTCAAAGGCCTCTTGCAAATCTTCGCTATTGAGTTGATAACTCAAATTAGAAACGAAAATGTTTTTCATTGTAAAAAAATTAAAAAATTACTAAAACATGTTTGATTCAGGAGAAAAAACGGGAGAATATCTTTAACAGAAAGCTAATATCCTAATTAAACTCTTGTACCAAATCTTTTGCAAAGGTATAAAATAATTTAATACACCTAAAAAAAATATTTTTTTTTAATCATTATTTCTGCCATTACATTCGAACAGCGTTTCTATTTCCTTTATTGTCAGTGCATTATCTACATTATAATTTCCTGATGCGGTACGGCAAAGTTTGCCGAGATATCCTCCGGTTCGCAGTGCAAAACCCAAATCCCGGGCAAAAGAACGGATATATGTGCCTTTGCTGCAATTTATTTTGACCTTTGCCACGGGCGCCGTATAGTCGAGCAATTCCAGACTGTAGATTTCGACAGATGCCGGCTTCATTTCCGGGGCTTTACCCGTTCTTGCATACTCGTAAGCGCGTTTGCCTTCAATCAGTTTTGCCGAAAACAGGGGCGGAATCTGTTCCTGTTTTCCCAGAAACGAAGGGAAGACAGATTTGATTAAATCTTCATTTACATGTTCAAAAGGATACTGAGCGTCGATTCCGGTTTCCAGATCGAACGACGGAGTTGTAGCGCCAAAGCATATATCGGCAAGATATTCTTTTTCACCGCTTTGAATAAGCTCAATGTTTTTGGTAGCTTTTCCTGTACAGACAATCAGCAAACCGGTAGCCAAAGGATCTAAAGTCCCTGCATGACCGACCTTTATTTTTTTTATACCGGCTTTGTTTCGCAGCAGGATTTTTATTTTCCGGACAACGTCTGTCGAAGTCCATGCATAAGGCTTGTCGACCGGCAGGATGTAGCCTTCGTTGAAATCAATCATTAAGTCCTGCTAACCAAAAGCAGATTCCCGTTAATAACAGATTCGACAACAACCGGTTCCCCTGTTCTTAGAGAATCTCCATCGGTCAGGGCGTCGTATTCGCAAATCGAACCGTTGATGGTAATCTGGATTTTTCCCGCCCTCGATCTTTTTTCCGATATCGGGACATAAACCACTGCCGTTTTGCCGATTGCGTCTCTGGAATTGATGTTTCCGCTTTGTCCGAGTCTGCTCATATAATAGAATATCAGCATGACAACCGTAACCAGCAAAAGCCCGCCGAGCGTCGATAAAATAACAATCAGCGCTTCGCTTTCCACATTTCCCGACAGTGATATTCCCGCCCAGCTGAAGCCAAGCAGAAAATTTATCAGATTACGGAACGAAAACAGCTGGAAAGGCGAAGGATCTCCCTCGCTTCCGTCAAACTCCGCTCCCATGCCATCGTGCGCATCCATCCCGACAAATGTCATGACTGTCTGGATGATGAATACGATGGACGAAGGTATTGCAATACTCCACAATACTTTTTCAAACACATCTAATGATACCCAAAACTCTTCCATATCTTTTATTTTTTTATCAGTTACGGCTACAAAGATACATTCTATTTTCATATAAACAACCATGCCGCATAAAATAAATTATGCGGCATAAGCTATTTACATTATTTATCAACAATTTATCTTACAAATTAACTGTTCATCGAAATCAGAAATTCTTCGTTGCTTGATGTTTTTTGCAGGCGTGTCCGCAAAAATTCCATTGCTTCAACAGAATTCATGTCGCTGAGATAGTTCCGGAGTATCCATATCCGGTTCATGACATCCTTGTCAAGCAACAGGTCTTCGCGGCGAGTGCTTGATAATGTAACATCTACAGACGGGAACAGCCTGCGGTTCGACAGTTTTCTGTCGAGTTGCAGCTCCATGTTTCCTGTTCCTTTAAATTCTTCAAAAATCACATCGTCCATTTTCGATCCCGTATCGGTCAGAGCCGTTGCGAGTATTGTGAGCGAACCTCCGTTCTCGATATTGCGGGCAGCTCCGAAAAAGCGTTTTGGCTTATGCAGCGCATTTGCGTCCACGCCTCCCGAAAGTACTTTTCCCGACGCCGGCTGAACAGTGTTAAACGCCCGCGCCAAACGTGTTATGGAATCCAGAAGGATAACCACATCGTGACCGCATTCGACCAGGCGCTTTGCCTTTTCGAGGACAATGTTTGCCACGCGCACATGCCTGTCGGCGGGTTCGTCGAATGTGGAAGCAACGACTTCCGCTTTGACGCTTCGCGCCATGTCCGTAACCTCTTCGGGACGTTCATCTATCAGCAGGACAATCATGTAAACTTCGGGATGATTGTCGGCTATGGCATTGGCGATGGATTTCAACAGTACTGTCTTACCCGTTTTTGGCTGTGCAACTATCAGGCCGCGCTGTCCCTTGCCGATCGGGGTAAACATATCTACTATGCGGACAGAGAGGTTATTGTGTCCATGTCCGACAAGATTGAACTTTTGGGTCGGGAAAAGCGGCGTCAGAAAATCGAAAGGTACGCGGTCGCGGACATAGTCGGGATTTCGACCGTTGATTTCTATCACTTTCAAAAGAGGGAAATATTTTTCGCCTTCTTTCGGCGGGCGCACAATTCCGTTTATAGTATCGCCTGTTTTGAGTCCGAAAAGTTTTATCTGGGATTGGGATACATATATATCGTCGGGAGAGTTCAGATAATTGTAGTCCGAAGACCGCAAAAATCCATATCCTTCGGCTATAACTTCCAGTACTCCAGAAACCTGTATGATTCCCTCGAACTCGATTTTTTCTTCTTTTCTTACAATCCTGCTTTCCTCCATGAGAGGCTCGAGGCTTTCCTCCTCTTCCATTTTTTCAAGCGCGGGCGCAAACTCCGACACTGGCGGCTGCGGCGTCCTTTCCTGCAATTCCTCCATGTAATCCGCAAAATTTTCTCTCGAAAGGGACGGTTTTACCAGCCTTTCGGGTGTTGAATTTGTAATGGAGAGTATTGTTTTTTCTTCGCTTTTTTCTTCATTTTTTGACAGTTCGGAAACCGAAGATGAAGCAATCAGCTCTTTTCCAATACGCAGGCGCCTCGGTCTTCCCACAGGTCGCTTCACGCTGTCGCTGTTGCTGCTGGCTGATGCATAATCATTTGTCGAAGAGGAAGAGCCCGCTTCGCCTGAAGTCGCTCCTTCTTCTGGATGAAGGCGTCTCGGTCTGCCGACAGGTCGTTTTACCTTGACAAATTCGTTCCTGTTTTCATGCATGCCAAAGTCATTTTTACCTGATTCATCATCAAGGTTTATCTCGTCGGATGAGTTATCATCCAATTCTCCGCCCGGTATATCTTCGCCGAGGATATATCTCATCAGTTCTTCTTTCCTGTAAGCCCTGATTTTGGGAACTCCCATACTTTTAGCAATCTGTTGCAACTCAAGTAGAGTTTTAGAAGCTAATTCTTCTTGTGTAAACATACAATTTTATTTAGTGTACTTTCTTCTTAATTATATAAAGGATTCTATTATTCCTGCCCATGATTATATCATAATCCCCGTAAACAATGATTAAACGGCTCTTATGTACTAACGTCGAACAATGTAAATTGTTTAAAGTTTTATGCCGCAAAGGTAAAAAAAATATTTTGATACAATCTATTTTTTTTGCAAAAATATTTGCACTTTTTTTCTAATTCACTGTATTTCAATTGCAAAAATATATTATTTTTTACAGCAAAGACATTTGTATCAGCGTGTTTTCGGACGTGTCGGAAGGCAAATTATCATCATTTGCCCCCGGATTTTTGTCCAGAGGTTCTACAAATTTTGCGCTGCCCACTTCACGCGACGAGAGCCTGCGCCCCTTTGCCCTGGGATTCTTGACCGGAACAAATTCTTCCACATCAATCAGTTCCGGCTTGTGATTGACATGCTTCCCCGTGAAGACAATCTCTATCTGCGGATATTTATCTGTCGAAAAATCAACAAAATGCATGGCGGGATTTTCATCGACAAACTGTTCCCGGTTCATTGATTTATCGAATACTGTCCGCTTCACATAGTATAACTTCTGCTGGGCGTCGAAATATATCACAGTAAAGATTTCTTCGGGATTTAACTTTTTGATTACCAGTATATCGTCTTCGTATCTGTTTACCAGATCGAATGATGTTGTGTAATAATATCCCTGCCTGGTGAGCACAAGGATTTTATCGTTCGGGAAAAATTCTCCGAGATACAGCCCCCTGTTTTCGCTGTTCAGCTTGTTTCTTTCGTTGTCGAGCCATATTTTCTGTCCTCCAAGCGTAGATTCGCCTTTTTCTTTCAGGACGATCTTATGGACGGCGTTTCTGCTGAGTATTACGCCAATAGCGTTTCTTCCCTTCACCGACTGGGTCGAGAAATCAAGTTCCTCTATCGTTTTTTTCAGCCTGGGACGGGGCTTGTAGTATATTTTCAATATCTCCGCTTCTCCGTTCGGATTTCCACTGAAATACAGTACCTGCGAATTGGGATTGCCCTTGGTCGCATCGTATTCCTTGTCGCGCATTATCCCCGTTACGTTGAAACGTTTCATCATGACGGGTCCCGTGCGCCCGTCGCGGTATATCATGTTGTAAACGGTTCGCAAATCATCACGTTTAAAGATGTTTATGTACAGTATATCTTTTCCGACAAAAGCCTTTTCCGAAATTTTCGACACTATGTATTTTCCGTTTTTGAAGAATACGATTATTTCGTCGATATCGGAGCAGTCGCAAATATACTGGGCATTTTCGTCGCGTTTGGCGTCGCCGTAACCCGCAAATCCCTCCTTGAAATTTGCATAGAGCTTTTGATTTGCCACGACTACTTCCGTCGCCTTAATGACGTCGAAACTGCGGAGTTCGGTTTTGCGTTCTTTCCCGGCGCCGTACTTTTTCTTTATCCTTCTGAAATATTCAACAGCGTATGCCGTAAGGTTTTCCAGGGATTTTTTTGTGGCGGCTGTTTCCTCTTCCACGTTTTTGATGTGCTCATCGGCTTTTTTGATGTCGAATTTCGATATGCGCCTCACGGGTTTTTCGGTGAGCCTGACTATGTCTTCATTCGTTATATCCCTGTTAAACCGGCTTTTAAACGGTTCAAAAGCCCTGTCGATAGCCAGCAGCTGATCTTCCCAGGACGCCGAATCTTTTTCGAGTTCGCGGTATATCCTTTCTTCAAAAAATATTTTTTCCAGAGAGGAATAGTGCCAGTCTTCGTTCAATTCTTCGATTTTGATTTCCAGTTCTCTGCCCAGCAGGTATTTCGTCTGGTCGGCAGACGAGGTAAGAATTTCATTTACAGAAATAAATGCCGGCTTGTCGTTTCTGATTACGCAGGCATACACGGGTATGGATATTTCGCAGTCGGTGAAAGCGTACAGGGCGTCAATTGTAACATCGGCGGAAATTTCCGCAGGCAAATAGATGATAATCTCGACGTTCCCGGCTGTGTTGTCATCAACTTTCTTTATCTTTATTTTTCCTTTTTCTCCTGCCTTTATTATGGAATCAATCAGGCGTGATGTGTCAAGCCCATAAGGTATTTCGGTGATTGAAAGCGTCCTGTTGCTGCCTTTCGATATTTTTGCCCTTACTTTTACTCTGCCGCTTCTCCGTCCCTGGTTGTAATTGCTGCAATCGGCAAGCCCTCCGGTAGGGAAATCGGGAAATATTTCGAACGGTTCGCCTTTCAGATATGCTATCGAAGCGTCGATGAGTTCGTTAAAGTTGTGCGGCAGAATTTTCGACGCCAGACCGACCGCGATGCCCTCCGCTCCCTGCGTAAGCAGCAGGGGAAATTTCACGGGCAGGGTTACAGGCTCTTTGTTGCGACCGTCGTATGTGTCCATCCAGACTGTCGTTTTGCTGTTGAAAGCGACTTCGAGCGCAAATTTCGACAGACGCGCTTCGATGTAACGGGGAGCGGCGGCTCCGTCTCCCGTCAGTATGTTTCCGAAGTTACCCTGCGTCTCAATCAGTAAGTCTTTCTGTCCCAGCTGTACCAGCGCATCCCCGATCGAGGCGTCGCCGTGAGGATGAAACTGCATGGTGAATCCGATTATGTTGGCAACTTTGTTAAACCGCCCGTCGTCCATGGATTTCATCGCGTGCAGAATGCGCCGCTGAACGGGCTTGAGACCGTCTTCAATATGCGGAACAGCACGCTCGAGAATCACATACGAGGCGTAGTCAAGAAACCATTCCTTAAACATCCCGGACAGACGATGCGTCTCGGCTTCGTTTATAAGACTGTCATATTTGCCTGTTTTTTCTGTTGATTCTTCACTCAGGGGAATGACTTCGTCCCCGTTTTCCTGCTCCTCGAAATTATTATCCTGTTCCAATTTATCAGACATTTACACTTGTAATTACGTTCAAATTCATCGCCGCAAAGTTAATGCAAAATTCTTAGAAGCCGAAAAAACTTATTTAGGGATGAAAAATAAATAACGTATAAATGCTTAATGTCACAAATTTAATTGCTGAAATAAAATTGCCATGTCCAATTTCCGCAAGGCATTAAGTACTCATGTGAAATTAATGTTATATTTAATTCCGACATTTATTAAAATGTCGTTTATGTTATTTTTCAAAGTTATAAAATCTTTGTATGCATTGAAAGGAAGCCAGT
>JAIRZR010000457.1 GCA_031267155.1 Prevotellaceae bacterium
AAATTGAATATCAACAAATAATAATTAAAATAAACGAAGTAAAAAATTTTACAACTTTGCTTTTGCTCAAAACTTTTTGCAGCGGCGATTTCTTTTTCGGACGCGGTATTTCTTCAAAAAACATTTGGTAAAAATTCAAAAACTGTCTATATCCAACTGTAACAGTGAAAAATACATAAAAAATAATCTAAAGATAAATACTTAGAAAATGATACTTTCCGGCAGAGATTAGTACAACGCGATTACATGCAAAAACAAAACAGGAAATAGGAAACAGAATTAACCGTAAAGGCGAAGGACGCCACGCCCTTCGCCTTTGCTCACATTCCATCCGGTCTTTCGACGCCCAGCATGGAGAAAAGTCCCTGGATTTCATCTTCGGACACTCCGGTTTCCATTGCCGTATCGCATTCGTCGGTATAGCCGGGCGAAATGTTCAGGTATTTGCGGTGGAAATAATCGTACTTGACGTACGCCAGAAAATAATGATAGATTCCTTTCGGTTCTATCATGATTGCAGCGTTCAGGTATTCAATTATTTTATCAATATCGGCGCGCTGTGCGACAAACGCCTTTTGTCCGCGTAACAGGCTGACTGCCGTGTTGAAGAATATCTCCGGATTGTCGAAATTGTCTTCAATTGCATTTTCGAAGGCTGGAATAGCCTTGTCATACAGTTTCAATTTCAGGTAACACATTGCAAGAGATGCGTTCAATTCGCGGTTACCGGGATTTTCCGCCAGCGCTTTACGGTAGGCGAGGGTATATTTGTTCGTCTCCGCAGCAGACATGGAATCAAGGCTTTCAAACGTGGCGATAATAACGGGACCTCCGCAATATTCGCATTTCTTCTGTTCGGTCGAAACGTGCGCCCCGCAGCCGGGGCAGGCTAAACTGACTGTTTTCTGTGTCATATCATTTAATTTTAAATTCGTAATTCATCTTCGTGTCATGTTTTTCAACATATCAAGTTCGTCAATGGAACTGTTTACAAAACGGTGCATTTTCTTTTCCCATTCAGCCAGGCTGTCTTCGGAAGCGGAAGCCGTTTCCTCAATAATTGCCTCGCACTTTTCGAGCATGGCGTTCAACTGTGAACGCGCCGTTTCGCTGTTCAGTACATTTGGAGTAAGGAAGCCGATTTTTCCCTTCAGCCTGTCGAGCACGGTTCTGTTATTGGATTCCGTCGCATAGCGAATACCCTTTTCCGCGCAAAGCCTTTCGTAGCGGGACGCCAGCAGCCTTATTTTCTGCGTGTAGTATTCCAGAGTATATTGCCTGTCGTTCAGCATATCCACAGTACTTTTGTAATGACCGTCAGCCTGCGCCGTCAGTACGGATATGATTATCCACAGCAGTGTCAGCACGATGAGCGCGGCAATGTAGATCTTTATGGAAAAGAAATGCGACAGAACTAAGGAATACAGCAACATCCAGCCTGCGCCGGCGACAGTATAGTACAGTGCATATATCCCGAAAACGGCAAGAAACGGAGTGGAAAACTCCTTTATCCTGCGGTACAGGAGATTGATGTAGCCAAACAGAATGGCTTCGAGAAATACCGTATAGCCCAGATTCAGACAGAACAGGGCGGTACACGTTTCGGGTCGAAACATGAAAAACAGCGTTGCCGTCATCATGATTACCGCAGCCGGCAATACCAGATTGGCGACTATATCGATTTTTTTACCTGACATAATCTTACCGGATTAAGGGTTAACAATTGGCGGCGGCGGCGGAACGGCTCCAAACAGTATCTGTAAATCGGCGCAGTTTTCCGCTTTTTCCCACTGCGCCATACCCGTTTTCCAAACGAATGTCCGGCGGTTTAGCTGTCCATTCTGCACCATCTGCTGCAGGACGGATATATCGTATGGTCCCTGCTGCACATTGTTTATCAGCACGTGATACTGCACGCCGACAGGCGACGGAGGAGGAGGAGCCGGCTGTGCCTGCTGCGCCTGCGGATTGAGCACGTTTGCCATGCTGCCCATTTGCTGACCGAACATTCCGCCTATGCCGAAACCCATTCCCATGCCCATGCCGGCGCCCATCACCTGACCGGCGGCGCCTTCGTTTTCGGCTGCGCCCTGCATGACGTCGAACTGGCGTTCCTGCTGGTACGAATAACCTTCCATGCGCCGTTTGGCCGCTTCCGACTGCGAATCAAGTATCTTCTGCACATTCGGGTCTTCTTTGTCGAAATTGACAGACGCCACATCGAAATTGGTAATGCGCAGTCCGTACTGTGCAAATTCCTCGTTGATGGCATCGCGTACGAAATTCGAAACCTCGTCGAGATATGCGCCGATTTCGACCACCGTTACCTTCTGCCGCACGATGTATTTGCTGATACAGACGGACAGCTTTCTTGCAATCAGCGATTTGAACTGCCCGATAATATCTTCCGTGGTAAAAAGATGAAGCGTGCCGACCATCTGCGCCAGGAAAGCGGAGGTGTCCACTACCTGAACGCCAAATTCCCCGAACGAGCGGACTGGAACCGATACACCGTAAAGCGGATCCAGCAAATCGACAGGCACAGGCGTACCGAACTTCAGGTTGCGGCGAACGGTTTTGCTCACATACCATACTTCTGCCGTAAAAGGCGTTTTCCCGCCAAACGGCAGGTTGATAATCTTTTGCAGGACGGGAATATTGTTTGCCGACAGGGTTCTCGTTCCGGGACCGAAAACGTCGCAGACAGCGCCGCCCTTAACAAACACTGCTTCCTGACTTTGATTGACAACTAATTGAGCCGCAGTGGAAATATTTTCATAGGGAAACTTCCAGACCAGTTCGTCGGCTTCCCCGTTATATTTGATAACATCTATCAAACCTTTACGTTCTTCGCCCTGACCGTCGTAAGTTTCGCCGTCAGTGCGTGTTCTATTAAATAAACTCATAACTAACTGTTGTTTAAATTATATACATACTGAAAATCTAAGGATAATCTATCCGGTATTCGCCTCCCCTGCATGTGCGGGTGAGGCGCACATAAATTCTGTACAGCCCGGCGATTACGCCGTATTTGTACAGCGCCAGAACAGCGTATTCCGAACAGCTTGGCATCAGGATACATCTGCGTCGAATCGTTTCCGGAGCATAGCGCTGGTACAGTTCTATTGCCGTGACAAGCAGTTTCTTCAAACATACGGAACACGCTATCAGACTGCCGCAGGAACAGGATAACCAAACCGGCGGGCGAACTGAAAACCGGCAAAAAGGCTCAAGTTCCTCAAACAGGCTGTCAATGAAAAACGCAATTGCAGTCCCCAGAACTTCTGCTACCAGCAGCCATATTACTGCCGTTTTCACCTCTGTATCGGGACGGTACAGTTCGCGATGGCGGCAATATTCCCTTACGGTATCTTGTTCGGTCAGGAACGGCATCCCTTTTAATGAATCGGGACGCCGCTCCTCGACTGAACATTGCAAACTGCACACTATCCGTTTTTCTTTTCGCGCAATTTGGCTTTCATTCCCTGTATGGCGCGTTCAACGTTTTCGCTCACTTCTGCCGCACAAATGTACTTGTCGCCCGGAACCACAATAGCAAAATCCTGTTCATCTACATTCTTCCGGCTCTTGTATTCCCCTTTTTTCGAATCCCAGTCAATGCCTACTTCCCGCGTTTCGGTTATGGTGGAGAAGTTGGTGATATCTTTCCAGAAATACTCTTCCGTGCGTTCACGCTTGCCGTCTTCGTCCATGTTGAACTGATAGGAATAAACGTAAAGCTGCTTGCCGGAAGCAAAAATCCAGGTAACCTCATACTTTGACGTTCTCCAGAGTTTGTCTTTTCCATACTTGGAATACGCTTTCTCAAACCGGTACCCTTCAAGATTAACAGGCGCTATTTCCCGAATCTCAGATTCGTCCAAGCCAATTTTGTTGATGGCTTTTTCACGCAATTTAAGACTGTCCACCTTTTTACGTACCAATTCATCATATTGGGCATCCGAAATGGTTTTTGAAAAACATCCGTCAGAGCAAAAATAACGAATAACATCTTTCTGTTCAGTGGTTCTGTCTTTGTACAATTTTTTTACTTCTTTTGAGTCGCCGCTCATCTTGAAATACACAACTGCTCCTATAATGAGCAAAATAATAATTAAAAATACCATATAATACAATTTAATAATAAATCCCTACTCCTTATTTATTGTAAGTCTCATTTCGGGTTATTCAGACTTGAGATTATATATTAGTTCCCGTATAGGCATAAAAAAAGCGCGGACAAAACTCTAATTTTATCTGTTCCTTGAGGTTCTCGACTACCTTATCTACCAAATAAACGAGTAAAG
>JAIRZR010000505.1 GCA_031267155.1 Prevotellaceae bacterium
TGACCCTCGACATGGATTGCGCGGAAAGGGCGCACGGGGCAGATAAATTCGCATCCGCCGCAGCCCACGCATATTTCGACATTTATCTGGGGAATCGTCAGGCTGTCCTTGTATGGAACCATTGTAACAGCCTGTGTAGGGCAGTGTTCCGAACATGCGCCGCAGTTTGTTTCTTCGGTCTGCACAATGCATATCTCGCGGGAAAACACCACATGACCGCCCTGATTCAGATGCTTTTCGTCTTTGGTAAGCTGTTTAATAGCGCCATTGGGACATACCTCCGAACAGACAACGCAGTCGAAATTGCAGAAACCCTTTTCGAAATACATCGTCGGCTGCATCATTCCGGCAAGACCGTATTCCAGAAAAGCGGGTTTCAGCACCCGCGAAGGGCATTTGCTGATGCACAGGTGGCATGAAGTACAGTGTTTCAGCATATTTTCGGTACTTATCGCACCCGGAGGCAGAATCGGATGCCGGCGTTCATAACTGTCCTTACTGCCGTTTCCCGTCAGGCTGTTTACCCCGTCTTCGATTATAGCCGCCGGCGCCGCGACCGCCGCAAACATGCCGGCAGTCAGAAACCGGCGTTTGCTTTCATCCACAGGATTTCTGGCAACTGCATTATCCACATTCCTTTCCGCAGCCTCATTGTTAATTGTTAATTGTTCACTGTTAATTGGATCCGCATTCTCATTGTTAATTGTTAATTGTTCATTGTTAATTGACGAAAAGCGTAGCGCATTTCGCCGACAGGCGTTCAGGCAGTTGAAGCAATCCACACAGCGGCTGTTATCCACGGACTTCTGTTTGCTGTTTATGCACGCAGCCTTGCACTTCATTTCGCACGCTCCGCAGCTGTTACACTTGCTTTTGTCTATCCTGATCCTGAAAAGGGAAAATCTGCTCAGGAATCCCAGGACGGTACCCACCGGACAAACCGTATTGCAGTAGGTACGCCCGTGTTTCCAGGCAAGATAGCCGACGATGCCCAGCGTCAGTACCGCCACTGCAAAAGCGAATACACTCATTATGAATATATCCATCCTGTAGAAAGTATAGTTCCCGAACCCGGTGAAAATCGCTTCCAGAACATTGTTGCCCGCCAGATAAACCGGGCGGAAAATGTTCGTAACTATCCTTCCATAAGCGCTGTAGGGATCAACAAAACCCAGTATCAGGGGGAATTTCAGCAAAACAGCCAAAGTCGCCGCGAGCATTGAGACGCGCAGGATGTTTCTGGCTTTGCTGAACCTGTAGCGTTTCTTCCTTTTTGCAGTCCGTTTTGATATCCATGCTATTATGTCCTGATATATCCCCATGGGGCATATCGAGGAACAGTACACCCTGCCGAACAGCAGTGTCAATACAGTCAGGATAATCAGTATAACGAAGGAAGCCGACAGGACTGCGGGAACAAACTGTATTTTGACCGGCAGATTAAGCGCTTTCACCGACATCAGATCCGTAAAATCAAGAAAATAGAATGTTATCAGCGTAAACAGCGCTATTGACGCGAGCACTCTTGTTTTTTTCAACATACCGTAAATTTCTATGCACTTTATAAATCATGCAAAGGATAACCCTTCTTCGAAAGGAGCTATCCCATGCACTTTACACTATTTTGACTATTTGTTATTTGTACTAATACCTGATTAGCCTATTTTTATTCTCTTGATGTTCAGCCTGTCCAAATCCATTGTTCCTATTCCCAGCGTTTGACCGTTGGCGAGGTGTCCAACCCTTTCGAGAGGCATGTTCTTGACCTGTCCGAAGAATTTGGCGGCGGCAGTATCCACGGCGACTATATCCTTCGACACGAAAAGTCCCTTGGTATTAACCACATCGGCGGTAGAACGTCCCTGCGGACCGTTGGATTTCATTGTACGGTAAGCGTCCACGATATTCAGCACGGGCTTTTTCTCCATCGTGCATATATCGGCGATGCACTGCTGGAGGTCGGTACTGTGGAATATGCGCCTGTCCCAAACGATTCCCATGTAGTTTTTCATGGAAATGGACAGATTTGCGCCGCCGTGATGCTTGAGTACTGGGACGTTAATCCATGCGTCGCAGTCGAGTATGGCTTCGTGTATCTTGGCTGTTTTGAGCTTTTGAGCGCCCGGCAGCCTGACTTCCCTGTAGTATGATTCCTCGTGAGCCGGCACCACCTTTGCGCCTTCCGCCTTTGCCGCTGCTTCGATGCCGCTGTTTTTGTAGCATTTGATCCAGTCGTCGCAGGTGTGGTCAAACACCGTTACCTCCTTTGCTCCAGCCTGAAAGCACTGGCGTACAATTTCTCCGATCAGTTTGGGATTGGTATTTCCGCCAAGTTCGGGTGATTTGTCCCAGCCGATATTGGGTTTTATCACTACTTTCCAACCCTTTTTGACGAACTTGGATATTCCGCCAAATTCCTCAATTGCCTGTTTAAACATTTCATCCGGTTCGCCGCCCATAACGGCAACCATATCAACAGGTTTCCCATCCTGCGACTGAGCCATCAAGTCCATTCCGCCTTTCGACTTGAACGTGATAGCCGCTCCCGTAAGGGCTATCGCTTTTAAAAACTGTTTTCTGTTCATGATAAATTTTTATTTAAATTATTTATAATCTTAAATTCACGCCTCCGAATACGGTAGCTTTCGGCATCGGGTATCCGGTATTGATTTCATATTCCTGCGACAGCAGGTTTTCGCCCTTGACAAACAGTTCCAGCGTTTTGCAGATACTGTAGGCGAGCCTTGCATTCCAGAGGGTAAACGAATCCTTCACCGTGTTTGCCGCGGCGACGGAAGTGTACAGATTCCCAATATACTGGACGCCTGACGAAATCCTCCATTTCGATACAGACCAGTCAAAACCCGCATACAGCTTGTGTTCCGGGGCGACTTCTATTTTATATTCCATATTGAGCCAGCTGTAGTTTGCGGATATTCTGAAGTTTGGACTTATCCTGTAATATGATGCAAGTTCCAGACCGTAATTTTCGATCTCCCCGGTATTGACGTTCAATGGACCTCTGTCCGTCATTATTGTCTGTATGGCGTTGTCGCCCTTGAGGTAGAAGAGATTCACGTCGAACCCCAGCCTGTAGTCCAGCAGTTTCTGCGAAAATGACAGTTCGTAATTCATCAGCCGTTCCGGTTTCAGGTCGGGATTCTGGGGCGGGAACATGTACATCTCCCTGATGGTGGGATTTCTGAAGCCCCTGCTTACTATGGCTTTCAGTACCGTAACATCGGATACCGGGAAGCTGAGTCCCGCCTGCGGAACCCATTCCGTACCGGTCTGGCTGTTGTTGTCGAGCCTGATTCCGGCATTCAGCAGAAGCTTCGAAAATATTTTCTGTTCAATATTAAGGTATCCGGCTACATCGTTGACTCCCTTTTCTGCAATATCCGCATTCGGACGGGCGTCAAGAAAAGTGTTCCATGCATGACCGCTAAAACGCTGCAGGTCAAATCCGGCAGTAATCCGGTTGCCCGTGAAAGGCTCGAATGCCTGATACAGCGATATCCCGAACATGTTGTCGGTCGAACGGAAGCGGGAAACAAGCGGAACGCCGCCGGGCCTGTATCCGTCGTTGATGTTGTGCAGCCCGAAATTGTAGAAAAACTTGAAAGCGCCGGAAGTCCTGCCGTACCTGTTTTCAATCGAAAAGGAAGTTACGCCGCGGGTAACATCGACGTCGCTGTCAATCATCGGATCATCAATGGCGCCGGGGTTCGAGGCGTCGAAATTCGTCAGGCTCAGGTCTGCAAACGCTTTCCAGTTTGACGTAAAGTCGTATCCGAATTTCCCGTAAGCGCTGTACTGGTTGAAATTCATGTTTTCGCGGATTCCGTCGCTGTGATTGTAGCCAAGCGAGAGGTAGCTGCTGAATTTTCCCGAACGGGCATAATTGTCAACTTCCGAAGAAACAGTATTGTACGAGCCGTACATTGCCCTGAGATTCGTTTTGATTCCGTTTTCCGGGGACTTTTTCGTGATGATGTTGATAACTCCGCCCAGGGCATTCGAGCCGTACAGCATCGAAGCCGGACCGCGTACAACTTCCACACGTTCCGCCATAAGCGACTGATACGCATCGGGCAGGGGATGCCCCATAAGTCCCATGTACTGAGGATGCCCGTCGATAAGCAGCAGCACGCCTGTAGTCGGACTGCCGCCCACGCCCCTGATTTTCATTCCTCCTGCAGAGCCGGCGGATACTCCGTAGCCCATGATGCCGCGTCCTGTGATGTACAGTCCCGGAACTTCTTCGGTGATAGAGGGCAAGAGCGACTGTTCCAACCTGTTTTCTAAAGTTTTACCTCCTACAACCGTTACGCTCATCGGTAGATTCCGCAAATTCGTCTCTGTACGCGAGCCTGTTACGATAACTTCATCCAGCTGGACGGAGTCTTCCAGAAGGCGGGCATAAGTCCCGTTTGCAAGTATGAATTGCAGGAAAACTGCAGTTAAAATCAATCGCTTTTTTATTCTCATATTTATTCTATTCTATTTGTTAAATCCCTGTTCTTTATTATACTGTCCACGGAAATTTGAAACATTCTTCATTATATAATGCATAATCGGCGTTTCCGTTTACCGCAAAGGTTCTTATCAGTTTTGCCCCCTGCAGCAGTTCCATTGCAAACTTGAGCGAGGCTCCCGTTTTGATGCGGTCGTCCACTAAAAGAATCGTCCTGTCTTTAAATTCAAAGTCGACGGGAGCCAGCAGTCTGGGACTGTCGTATTTCGGTTTTTGACTGTCGTCGCGCAGGTTAATCCTCAAAAACTGAATTTCGACGCCAAGCCTCTGATTGAGAATTGCCGCGGGTATTATCCCGCCATTGGCAATGGCTACAATCATGTCGAATTTTTCGACGAAGGTAATGGCTCTGAATTTTTCCAGCGCTTCGTCAAACGTCTTGATCTGCATGAATATTTATACTTTAACCAGCGCCCTCAACACCGCGTATCCTGCAAATATCTGTACCAGCAACCCCGGATATCCTGCTGTCAAATCTTTCAGCGCCCTGGAAAAATCGGCTACGATAGCCCATTCAACCAGCGTCCCGACTGCCTGATACGCAAGTACCGCCGCCAGTATAGCCAGAAAGGAGATTTTGCCGCTCAGGTGCGCTGCATAAGCCGCTCCTGCAGCAAGCAGTACCGATTTGACAATGATTACGGGCAAAACTGCTGCCGGCGGCATGCCAAACAGCAAACTGTTGACAAGCGGAGAAACAATAGCCGTTAATAATCCGACGCCAATACCGTATTTATACGCTGCAATAAGCGTAAAAAAGTAAATCGGCAACCATGTCAGTCCCCCTCCGGGAAGCAAATGGCATAACTGAGGCAATGCTATATTGCCCGTAATAAAGATTAAAGCAAAGAGATATGTTTTTGACTCTTTGTACGATAAGGAATAAAGTTTTACTGTTGTATCCATTTAATATAAAATTTATAATTCGTGCAATATTAGTAATTTAATTTGATATGGAAATGCAAATACATATCAAAGCGAAAAAAAGACCGATTATAACGAAAAAAATAAAGTAGATGTTGCAGGGAAACCGAGGTCTGAAACGTCCGGAAAAGATCTTATTGATCTATATGGGGACATGTTACCGACAGGGAAGTTAAGAAGTAAGGATTTGTAAATTTATAACCGATACATTTAAGGGGATATTTTGTAATTTCACTTTCCCCTTAAATCATCTCTTTCAAGATTGATAACAGCGATCTCTTCATCAGTAATTTTAATTTATACATCAGGGGGAAAATCCCTCGCCTTTAGGCGAAGACTTTAGTTTGAAAAAGTTTTGGAAAGTGGAAGGCGCTTCAAAAGGGTCGGTGTCCGTCATTGCGAGGGCACAGCCCGAAGCAATCCAGTGAATAACAGTATTTTGGATTGCTTCGCTTACAATGACGCTTTTCGTTTAGGTACGGAACGGTTATTCGCAATGACGATGTGAGTGACTTTTTGGACGCTCTCTACACAATAATGTACAATTGGGGATGCGTAAGCCTTTAGTCGGCTTTAGCCGACAGTAAACCCTTCACCTTCAGGCGAAGGTAATTTAGTTCCTTTCTGATAAACAGTTTCATCTTAGTCAAGTTATAACAAGTTGATTTGACGCAGGCAACTGCATCTGCTCCTGTTATGTAGAAATCAGATATTTCGTTTTTATTATCCAGAACTTCGGAGCATACCCGACGCCAAAAAAACATAAAACTGAAAAAATGTTTTTAACTTTGCCGCCGAATAAACAGGCATAAACTATAATTTTTTGAATATGACAGAAAAACTTGTTTCAGTTTCAGGCTCGAAGCCACATAAGCAGGGTGAACCTGAAAAATTACATGCGCTGAAAGCGTCGGAAATGCTAAGACAGCATGGACTGTTTGCCGAAATGACAGTGAATGATTTAATTAATTTGATTATGATAAGGACTTTGAACTGTTTCCTGTTGATCGCCCTGTGTCTGATGACCTTACATGCAGGGGCGCAAAAAACGGCGCCTCCTTTCGTTCCGCTGTTGCAGGACTTGCACCGTCCCTTTGGGAAAGCGGATCGCAAAGCGTTTGAAAAACCCTCGCCACTCTATCATCCGGAAACGCTGATGTTTTTCATCGGAGGCAATGTTTCGAAAGAAGGTATCAGCGCAGACCTCGAAGCCATTGCTGCCGCGGAAATTTCGGGCATACAGCTTTTCCACGGTCAAATGGGCGGCGCCTGGCCCGGCGTGGACAATCAAATCACCTGCCTCAGCCCGCAGTGGGATGATATTATCAGGCACACAGCCGGCGAGTGCCGCCGTCTGGGACTGAAGTTTGCGATGCACAACTCGCCGGGCTGGGCGATGTCCGGAGGCCCGTGGATCAAGCCGGAGAATGCCATGCGCCATCTCGTCATGTCCCGTACCGATACCACCGTGAGCGGCAAGGCGAAAACCGTAGTGAAACTGCCACGTCCACAGCCAAGTGACGAGCCTTGGCGCGACTACCGCGATATTACGGTAATCGCCTTCCCGACGCCGGCGGACGACACCGGAGAACCTTTAAAGCCTCTTTCCGTAAGGAGCAATACGGATTTGCCATGGAAAGACTTTTTGTCGGGCAATACCCGGAAAGCCATTAAGCTGCCGCCTGTTTCGGGCGACAGTACGCACTGGATAGAAGTAACTTTCGCGGATGCCGTGACGCTCCGTACCGTCGAATTTTCAAGCATTAACGGATTCAATCATGCATGGTGCTACGAACCCGGCGTAACCGTAACCGTACAGGCTGTTTTGCCCGGCGGAGAAATGCGGGAAATACTGAATGTCCCGATGCCGCAGGGTAGCTGGCAGGACGACCGTCCGATTTCATTAGCCTGCGATGAGATTCCGGGAAACAGTACATCCCCGTCCGCCCGTCCGGTCGCGTACCGTATTTCCATCTCGAATCTCCATGACATGAGTCTTCATTCGCTACGCCTGTACACCGCCGCGCGTAAAAACAACTGGGAATCGGAGGCGGGCTGGACGCTGCGCAGCATTGTCCGCGCCGGCGAAAATCCGCGACAGTCGGAAGCGGCCTTTGTCAATCCCGGGCAAATCCGCGAAATTGCCGCGGCAATGGACGGGGAAGGCAATCTGGAATGGGATGCTCCCGCCGGCAAGTGGACTGTCCTGCGCATCGGTCACGTGAACACCGGGATGAAGAATGCGCCCGCTCCGCCGGAAGGTACAGGCTGGGAATGCGACAAGCTCAATGCTTCCGGAGCGGAAGCCCATTTCGCAGGCTACATCGGTCGCCTTGCGGATGGCCCGCTTGCGGACGGCCTCCTTACGGGAATGCATTTGGACAGTTGGGAATGTAAAACGCAAACCTGGACAGAGGGCATGGAAAACGCATTTTTCCAGTCGGCCGCTTATCCGCTGTCCCGCTGGCTGCCCGCGCTCTTCGGCTATGTGCTGGGAGATCATGAAATTTCTTCGCGTTTCCTGCGCGACTGGCGCGGCGCTGTCAACGGTCTTTTTGTCAACAAATATTACGGACGTATGGCTGAACTCGGTCATGCGAAGGGGCTTGGCGTAACGTTCGAGACCGCGGCAGGCGATATTTTCCCGGCAGCCATCATGGAATACTCCAACCACTGCGATGTGCCGCAGACGGAGTTCTGGCAGCCCATTGGAGAATCGTATGTCGGCTCGATCAACTTCAAACCGGTTAAGCCGGCAGCCTCTGCCGCACGCCTTTACGGCAAGCCGCGTCTCGGCGCCGAAGCGTTTACTTCCTTCAGTCTCACATGGGACGAACATTTCGAGATGCTGAAGGAAGTGGCAAACATCAACTGCATCGAAGGGGTTACGCACCTGCTTTTCCATACTTATACGCACAATCCGCAGACGGACTGGCTGCAGCCGGGGACTTCGTTCGGCGCGGGCATCGGCACGCCATTCCTGCGCGGACAGACATGGTGGAAATATATGCCCGAATTTACGGCATATCTTTCGCGTCTCAACTATCTGCTCGAACGCGGAAAGCCCGTTTCCGACGTGCTCTGGTATCTCGGCGACGAAATCAATCACAAGCCCGACCAGAACGCACCATTCCCGAAAGGCTATAAATATGACTACTGCAATCCCGACGTCCTGCTCAACAGACTGTCGGTCAGCAAAGGGAAAATCCTTACGCCGGAAGGCATATTCTACTCTGTCCTGTGGCTGCCGGACAATAAACGCATGTTGCCGGAAACGCTGGAGAAACTGCTGACGCTTGTCGATGCCGGAGCTGTTATCGTCGGCGATGCGCCTCAAAGTCCTGCAACGCTGTCGGGAGGAAAGGCTTCACAGCAGCGTTTCGATGCAGCCGTGAAAAAGCTCTGGGGAAAAGGCGCTGTGGGAATCCGTACGGTTGGCAGGGGAAAAGTCCTTTCCGGAATGTCGATTGATGCGGCTGTCAAGGCACTGAAGATTGCTCCCGACGTGACGGGCGAGGCTCTGTGGCTGCACCGCCGGACGGATGGAGCCGACTGGTATTACGTATGCGCTCCTTATGGCGACGGTTTTAAGGGAGAACTGAGCTTCAACAGCGAAGAGAATGTCGAAATATGGGATCCGGTGAGCGGAGAGATTTCTCCCGCAAACCTTAGCGGACGCAGCGCGGGACGGACGTCGATAAAGTTCGATCTGGCGCGCGCAGGTTCGTGCTTTGTGGTTTTCGGAAAATCGGCGCGTCCCGCTGTCATTAATAAGGAGAAATCTGTAAATATAACTGAAACATTCTCCAAACAGTCGTGGACACTCGCTTTCCCCGCCGGATGGGGAGCGCCCGCTTCACTCGAAACAAACGAACTGAAAGCATGGAAAGACTTCGATATGTCGCCCGAGGGCAGGGCGTTTTCGGGTACGGTAACTTATTCGACGACCTTCAATTTCGAAGATATTCAGCACAAGGGGACTGAGGTCAACAGCAATGCAAATTATTCGCTTGACCTCGGTCGCGTGGAAATGATTGCAACAGTAAGGCTTAACGGTAAAAAGCTGCGCACGCTGTGGACGCCGCCCTACCGCCTCGAGCTTGGCGACGCATTGAAAACGGGTGAAAATACTCTGCAGATCGAAGTTACAGGCACATGGTTCAACCGTCTTGTTTACGACGCCGGCCAGCCCGAAGAACAGCGCAAAACCTGGGTCATTGCAGGGCCGAAGAAAGACGCCGCGTTGAGGGAAAGCGGATTGCTGGGACCGGTGGTTCTGACAGCGGAGTTCTGATCAAGAATAGAAAATTAAAGACTTTTGGATTAATATGGTGTATGATTGATTTGTGTATTTCGGGAAAAGTGTATAATTTTACGCTCTAAAGTTTAAGGATATGGCTAAGGGAAAAGGGAAAACG
>JAIRZR010000407.1 GCA_031267155.1 Prevotellaceae bacterium
GCCGCTTCGTATTCGAAAGACAACGGTATTATCAAAATGGACAGGCGGAACAATTTTAACAACAACATTCAGATTGACCGCTATGTACTGCGCTCGAATGTCAATATCAATCTGACGCCGACCACCGAAATGATTGTCCGTTTGCACGGCGCTTTCGACGACTATTCCGGGCCGCTGGACGGTGGAGCCGACCTGTACAAAAAAGCCATGAATGCTAACCCTGCCCTGTTTCAGCCGTATTATGAACCGCTTTATGAGCAAAGAGGAGTGAAACATATCCTTTTCGGGAATTACAGCAACGGTAAATACCTGAACCCATACTCGGAAATGGTAAAGGGTTTCAAAACCAGCGACCGTACCGATATGCTGGCACAGTTCGAAGTGAAACAGAATTTCGATTTCATCACCAAAGGATTATCGGCACGGGCGCTGTTCAATGTCAACAGGTATTCGCTGCTGGATTTGCGTCAGGCTTATATTCCGTTTTTCTATGAGATGTTATACATCGAAGCGCTGGATCGCGAATATTTACTGGCGCTCAATCCCAACGACGGACGCGAAACGCTCGAATTGCTGTCGACAGACAGGAAATTGACAAGTTCGATGTATTTCGAAGGCGTGCTGCAGTACAGCCGGACATTTGCCGACAACCACAATCTGTCCGGACTGCTGGTTTATACTTTGCGCGAATCGCTGGACGGTAGCCCGTCGAATCTTCAGGCTTCATTGCCCAACAGGAATCTCGGTCTGTCGGGAAGGCTCTCTTACGGATACACCAACCGCTATTTTATTGAAGCAAACTTTGGATACAACGGTTCGGAGCGTTTTGCCGAAAGCGAACGCTTCGGATTTTTCCCTTCCATAGGCGGAGGCTGGATACTGACTAACGAGGCGTTTCTGGAACCGCTCGAAAATGTGCTTTCGCTGTTCAAACTGAAAGCTACTTACGGTTTAGTCGGGAATGATGCTATCGGCGACCAGAATACGCGGTTTTTCTATCTTTCGAATGTAAACGTAAGCGACTCCAACAGAGCCTATACTCTGGGGACAAACTACGATTATACCCGAAACGGCGTATCAATATCGCGCTATTCCGACGCCAATATCACATGGGAAGTGAGTCGGAAAACAAATATCGGCTTCGAGCTGGGACTTTGGAAGAGCCTGGAAATTCAGTTCGACTGGTTCCGCGAAATTCGCAGCAAGATACTGCAGGAAAGGGCAAGCATACCCAAAACCATGGGACTGCAGGCGACGCCAAGTTCCAACATCGGGAAAGCGCGTGGAGAAGGAGTGGACATATCCTTAGACTACAATAAATCGTTCAACTCCAATTTCTGGACAGTCTTCCGCGGTAATTTTACCTACGCCGGCAGCAAATACGAGATGTACGAAGAACCCGACTACAGCGCAATGCCGTGGAGATCGCACAAGGGACAAAAGATTTCGCAGCAATGGGGTTACATTGCCGAACGGCTGTTCATGGACGACGAAGAAGTAAAAAACGCGCCCACGCAGTTCGGCAAATATGGAGCCGGCGATATCAAATATAAGGATATCAACGGTGATAAAATTATTGACGACAATGATCAGGTTCCCATCGGATACCCTACCACTCCGGAAATAAACTACGGATTCGGCGTTTCGCTGGGATACAAAAACCTCGATTTCTCGTGTTTCTTCCAAGGCTCGGCACGTTCCTCTTTCTGGATTGATCCCGAACGTACAGCGCCTTTCGTAAACCGTAGCGATGCAAACGTGGACAACAGTCTTCATGAGTTCACAACAAACCGCGCTTTGTTGAAATACTGGGCTGAGGATCACTGGTCGGAAGACGACAGAAATATCCATGCACAATGGCCCCGCCTGTCGGACTCGAACATTGCAAACAACGAAAAACGAAGCACCTGGTTCATGCGCGACGGTTCGTTTCTTAGATTAAAAACCGCGGAAATAGGATATACTTTGCCAAAAAAATGGCTTAATTCCATCCGTATGCAAAACGCCCGCATCTATGCCAGCGGCAGCAATCTGTGGTTGTGGTCGGCGTTCAAAATGTGGGACGTCGAAATGGCTGGCAATGGATTGACATATCCTTTACAGCGGGTATTTAATATAGGTATAAATGTTGAATTTTAAAAATTGACGGAATATGAAAAGAATAAAAAGAATATGCTTGATTACAGGCATGATGTTTATGTTCGGCTGCGCAGACTATCTGGATGTTATTCCCGATAATGTCGCAACAATGGAACATGCTTTTTCGAACAGGGCAGTGACGGAACGCTTCCTGTTCGGCTGTTACAATTATCTCCCCGACCCGAGCGCAGTATGGAATTATCCGGCGCAGATTGGAGGCGACGAACTCTGGTGGGATATAGACGGATATAGAGATATACCCGCTATTTATATCGCTCAGGGGTTTCAGAACAGCAACAGCCCGTACCAGAACTACTGGGACGGCGAAAATAACGGGCGAAATATGTTTGTCGGTATCAGGGACTGCAATATTTTCCTCGAAAATATTCATCTCCCGCCCGATATCGAGGATTACGAACGCAATCAGTGGGCGGCGGAAGCGAAAGTGTTGAAAGCTTATTTTCATCTTTTTCTTTTGCAGTTGTACGGACCGGTTCCCATTATACGTGAAAATCTTCCGGTTGATGCATCGGTTGAAGAAGTGCGCACTTTCAGAGAACCTGTGGACGAAGCGGTCGATTACATCGTTGCGCTCCTGGACGGGGCTATGCCGGATCTGTTGCCGGATATTATATATACCGGCGCTCTTGATGCAGGCAGAATGACTCGGGCCATTGCGGCGGCAATCAAAGCCAAAGCTCTGGTATGGGCGGCAAGTCCGCTGTTCAATGGAACGGAAGATATTCCGCCGCCGTTTTCGCTCGTCGATAAACGCGGGGTAGAATTGTTCCCGCAAACATATCAGCCCGAAAAATGGACGCGTGCAGCCGAGGCAATTAAGGAGGCATTGGATATTTGCCATGCTGCGGGACACAGGCTTTATTCATATACGCCTGCGTCGCTTAGCGCTGTCATGTCGGAGACCACCGCCCTGAAATACACTCTCAGAGGCGCTGTTACCGAAAAATTCAATCCCGAAATCGTATGGCCCGATCTACATAATACAAATGCATTGCAACGGCTTTTCATTCCTAACATGAATGGATTCAGTTCCATGACACAAATATCCGAAATAGGCCCCACGCTGAAAATTGCGGAAGAATACTATACTAAAAACGGTATTCCTATCGACGAAGATCCGGAATGGGTCACCTGGCTGGGAGGCAACTACGATTATCGGTATCAAATGCAACAGTCGTCCACAAGTTCCGGCGGTATCGACGGCGTCGCCTTGAGCGATTATCACCGGTATTATATCAAAAATAACGAAACTACTGCTAAGTTACATTTCTATCGCGAGCCAAGATTTTATGCCCATGTAGGGTTCGATCGTGGAATATGGGAAGGGAACGGCAGTAACGAGGCGGCAGAGATGTACATGAAAGCAAGATCCGGCGAAGAGCATGGAGCGGTAGGTACCTCCAGACATACGACCTGTGGATATTTCACTAAAAAATTTGTCAATGTGGAAACAGTAAAGGTTGGCGATACTTATCAGCCGGAGCGATATCCCTATCCCTTGATACGCCTGTCGGATTTGTACCTGCTGTATGCCGAAGCTCTGAACGAGAGCAAATCAAGACCTGATGCGGAAGTGTATCGCTGGATCGACAGTATCAGACTTCGTGCAGGATTGAAAGGAGTGCTGGAATCGTGGACAAAATCGTCCGTACCGGACAAGCCCGCGACCAAAGACGGTATGCGCAGGATCATCAAACGTGAGCGCCTGATTGAACTGGCATACGAAAGTCAGCGTTTCTGGGATTTGCGACGCTGGAAAGATGCCGAAGACTACCTGAACGAGCCGGTAAAAGGCTGGTACTACAATGGAAGAAATGTAGATGATTACTACGTGGTCACTACTTACTGGAATCAAAGAATGTTCAGAACACGGGACTACTTATGGCCACTGAAATTGAATACTTTGATTGTCAACTCCAATCTGATACAAAACCCGGGATGGCGTGATTGAGAGTTAAGAACTAAGAGTTAATGTTAAAATGAAAATTAATAAAACAGTTTTAAAATGAAAAGAATAATAAAAATAACATTTGCAGCATGGATTCTTGTGATGATGGCATCATGTTCCGAACTTGAGTTTGTGCAACCTCCGGTGGATAATGTTCCGCCGCCGCCACTGAGCAATGTGCAGGTTGAAAGTTTGCCGGGAGGAGCCAGAGTAACATACGATTTACCCAATACCGATAAGGATATATTGTATGTAAAGGGCGAATACACGTTTCAAGGGATAAAGAAAACAGTACGTTCTTCCGTCTATAACAATTTTCTGACAGTGGAAGGCTTAGGTTCTGTCGAACCTATTGATATCACGCTCTATCTGGTTGATCACAGCGAAAACGTTTCCACGCCGGTCAGCAAATCTTTCATTCCCGGTACGCCGCCGCTGGAAACAATCTTCGAATCCGTCAACATGATGGCGGATTTTGGAGGTATCACCATCAAATGGCAAAATGTGCTGGGTATCGAAATAGGAATCACTGTCTTTGTTGAAGATTCGACAGGCGTGCTTAGGGAAAGCCAAACCGTATATTCTCTGCAGAGACAGGGTGAATTATCGTTCACGGGATACGATCCGGTCGAACAGCATTTCGCCATTAAACTCACAGACAAATGGGGTAATGAGTCCGGAACAAAAGAAGTAAAACTTACTCCCATGTTCGAAAAGATGCTGGATAAAACCAAGTTTCTGGAAGTCGGTTTGCCGGGTGATAATACTACGAACAACAACAGTCGTCCGCTACGACTCGCATGGGACAATAATTACACGAATATCTGGCATACAGCATATCCGTCTGCTACGCCATTTCCACATTACATTACTATTGATCTGGGCATGATTGCAAAAATCAGTCGAATGAGACTTTTTGCACGATCCGGGACTTATTACGCCAATTTTAACTGGAGAACATTTGAAGCCTGGGGCGCTAAGGAATGTAAGCCGGGTATGTCGGAAGACTATTGGAATGGCGAAGCCTGGAAAACGGACTGGGAAATGCTGGGCGATTATGAATTCGTCAAACCGTCCGGAAGTCCTGTGGGCATCAATACAGCCGAGGATATAGCATTTCAGAACGCCGGTTTTTTGTTTTCCGTTCCTTTGGAAACCCAAACATACAGGTATCTGCGTTTTATAATCAAAAGCTGTTGGGCGGACGGAGGTATGCACATGGCGGAATTTGATTTCTGGGGCGATGACGGATTCAGTGAATAATAATGTTTTTAATATCAAAGAAAATGAAATATACAGTTAAATATTTTGTAATGATATGCCTGCTTTATCTGACTGCAGGCTGTGACGACAACAACAGCATGCATCAGAAGTATCTGGATGAAGGCGAAATCTATTATATCGGCATTGTCGATTCGGTAAAAATATTTCCGGGCAGGGAACGTGTGCGGTTTTCGTGGCAGATCAATGCCGATCCGCGTATTACCGGTACTCTCATTTCCTGGAACGAAAATCAGGGAACGGCTACAATTCCCATAGTCAGACGACATTCTGGCATAATGCAAATCGATACGGCGATTAACATACCCGAAGGTATTTATACTTTTACGCTTGCTAATGTGGACGACGAAGGCAATCAGTCCAAAGGCGTAGATGGAACGACTGTTCTGGTATATGGCCCGAAATACATCGGAAATCTACAGAACAGACCTGTTCAGTCTGTGGTCTTCCATGACGGCGCCATGATAATCCGTTGGGCTTCGATTGATAACATGCAGATGCTGCATACTACCGTCAGATATATGGACTATACGGATGCTGAGCATCCCTCGTCCAAAACTTTAGTGATAGAGAACAGCGAAACGGAAACGGAAATATCGAATGTACGCACAGGAGATGTCTTCTCTGTTGCCAGCGCCTATCAACCCGAAAAAGGAATAGATTCTGTCGAGGCTTTGCCGATAGAATATACTGTTCCGCCGGAATCGTAACTATTTTTAGGGAGTGATAATTAGCGTCATTAATTTGTATCAAAGAAAGAAATGGGGACTGTCAAGCTCGGTACCCTTTCTTTCTTATACTGAGCGCGGGTTAAAATTGTGATATGAAAACGGCAATTGAAAGAGCCGGGTATCTGCTTTAAATTCGTATGGACTCCACAATTTTAGTCCGCGCATGGTATAAATTATGTATTATTTATATGAATAATTATGATTACTTTTGCACGAATATTTAATCAAAAAATAACAATTATAGCATGAAAAAAATATTGATTATTATCTTTTTATTCGGTATGGCAGCGACAGTCGCAGCACAGACCGTACCCTCAGCCGAAGAGGTGCACAAAGACCGCGCCCGCGGCATCGTCCTTCCCGAAAGCGACGGACAGTATAAAATCGTCAAGGCATATGTTGAGGAAGAACCCGACGCCGACTACATCCATGCATCCGAAGCGGCACACGAGGCATTTCGTGACATCAAGTTTTCGATACGGATACACTGGGGTGTTTATTCCAAATGGGGAATCGAGGCGTCTATCCCTTACCTGTCTATGTCGAAAGAGAAAAAAATGGAATACAACGAACTGTACAAAACTTTCAATCCGACCGGATTTGACGCGCAGGAATGGATGGATTTCTTCAAGCGTTGCGGGATGCAGGCGTTCGCTTTCACTTCAAAACATTGCGACGGTTTTTCGATGTTTCATACCAAAACCCGTGTGCAGCGTAGAGTCAATTATCCTGACACGGAAAACAATCCGGTTGAATCGTGTGATTTGGCGTACAGTATCGAAGAATCGCCGTTCAAGCGTGACATTGTGAAGGAACTCTGCGACGCCGCTCATAAAAACGGAATCAAAATCAACCTCTACTATTCGCATCCCGACTGGTATGACGCAGATTTCCGTCCCTATTGCGGACATCCGCTCGCTATTCCCGACGAAAAAGTAAATCCGAAAGATTATCCTCCGGCATGGAGACATTCCGTCTCCGCGCCCGACCCGACGCCGGAAGAACAGTCGGCAATGATAAGCCGGCATCGCGAACAGTTGCGGGAACTGCTGACCAATTACGGGAAAATTGATATGATTTGCCTTGACATGTGGCTGGGAAAACCGGTCTGGCCCGAAACGAAGGAAACCGTCAAGATGATGCGTCAATTGCAGCCCGACGTGATGATTCGCAATCGCGGCATCGGCAACTACGGCGATTATTACCAGCCCGAAGAATTTGTTCCGGAAGGAAAGGAAAACACCAATATGCCCTGGATGAGTATCTGCCTGCTGGGAAACATCTTTGCTTACGACTCCGTTGCCGAACATTACAAGGGTTCGCAGTGGGTGGTCAATCATTTGGTTGACTGCGTGGCGAAAGGCGGCAGTTTCATGGTGTGCATCGG
>JAIRZR010000086.1 GCA_031267155.1 Prevotellaceae bacterium
CCATTAATCAGATTATCGAAATGCCGTTTTAATGATTCAGAGTTGTTTTCCGGAAAGTTTTCCATGACATGCGGAGTGAGATAAATCCCCTGGACTCCCTGCCGTTCGAGATAATCCAGAGCGGTAAAAGTCTCACTTTCCGTCTGCATACCATCGTCCACTCCGTAAAGAAGATGGGAATGAATGCCGGTCATTCCCTACAACAGCCCGGACTCGGCAATGCTGTATTTCTTTCTGAAAAACGGCAAAGTAATTTTGAATTTTGGATTTTGAATTGGGCGCGATGCGACGAGTATAATTCATAATTCGTAAAACGGCTCAGCCCTTTTCGCCATATCCGTATCCGCAGGCATGACCAGCGGCTCTTTTTATGTCGAATTTGTACTTCCGGGAAACAAATTTGTACTTCCGGAGGAGAATTGTGCCTGCCGGCAGGGATACATTAATTATCGGATTCTTATTTTTCTATTGTGGGGCAGCATGTTATTTGCCCGGGAGCCTATATTTTTGACCCATCCGAGCGGGACGCCGAGATAAGTCAGCAGGACATATCCTCTGGCTGTGTCCGGAGGCGCGGACATGGATTCCCTTTTCAAAAACCTCAGGGCCTCAGTTTTATCGACCGCCCGGACAGTAAAATTGCCGGTATTGATTTCTGCAGAATGGGCGAAATCGAACGAGGGAATCAATTCCTTTCCCTTCGCCGTACATATTTCCGTTCCCGACGAAAGAGTATATACCGTTTTCCCTATAAATTCCACATCGGCGGCAAACTTTTCCGGCAGCATGTAAATACGGTCATTATTACGGGTGTATGTGAAAGCGCTGTTTTGCAGAATCCACGGGTCAAGTTCCGGCGCCCTGCAGGCATGACGTGCTTTTCCGGCAGGATTCTGTTTCCGTTCGCCGTTTTTTCTCAGGAGTGAAAGGAACAGTCCCTCGCCCCGGGTCCTGTGCGGGAAAAACCTGTATGCGTGTATTTTACTGTTTAACGAAGGAGATATTCCGTTGAATGACCGGATATCGACGGGAACTGATTCGGCTCCCAGACTGTCCGCAATAAATTCAACCAGCTTTTCATTTTCCTCCATATTGTAAGTACACGTTCCATACAGCATGAATCCTCCCGGTTTCAGGGAATCCCATACATCCCGTACAATTCTCGACTGCCGCAGTGAACAGCGTCTTATATTTTCCGGCGACCACTCCTTCAGCGCTTCGGCTTCCCTGCGAAACATTCCCTCGCCCGAACATGGAGCGTCGACAAGGACAAAGTCGAAAAAATGATTGAGCCTGCGAAATTCCGAGGGATCGCAGGAGGTAATCATCGAGTTTGCCCGTCCCCATCTGGAAATATTTTCCCCGAGTATCGCTGCGCGCGGACGGACAGGCTCGTTGCAGACAATCAGGCTTTCGGGAAACAGCGAAATCAAATGGGTCGATTTGCCTCCCGGAGCGGCGCAAAGATCCAGTATATGGTCGATATCGCCATGCTGCCTTACCGTATTTGCACACTGCTCCACAAACATGGAAGCCGCCTCCTGCACATAGTAGGAACCGGCATGAAACAGGGGATCGAGAGTGAATGAGGGTCTTTCTGCAAGATATATCCCCGACCTGCACCAGGGAACCTGAGAGTCGCGGGGAAACAGTCCGTGTCCCTTTTCGGGAAACTTGAGTCCGCTGTTCAGTCTTATGCTTACGGATGGAGTTTCGTGCAGGGAAGATTCAAAATCGGGATATTCGTCGCCCAGAATGGCTTTCATGTTTTCCTCGAATGCCCGTGGCAGTGTGAACAGATTATCCGTCTTCAAAGTCCTGTTTTTTTATTATTATATTTATAAACCAGTGGATTTTAAATCATAACGGCAGATTGTTTCTCCTTCGTCATTCGGAGCCACTGTGTAAAGGTTATTATCATTATCCAGCGCAAGGTCGTAATATATACTTTCGTTTTTCAATTTTACCTTTTTGAGCAAATTGCAGTCCCAGTCAAAAACATAGACAACAAGATTGTTTTTTCTCTTTTCACCTTTGAGACCATTACAGTATAAAGCGAGCACATATTTATCATTTGATACTGCCCATATAAAATATCCCGGTAACTGTTCATGCGGTTCCATAAAATTTGCCAGATATGAAAATCCCGGAAACTTTTCCACGGGTCTGTAAGCTGTAACTTTTCCAGTTTCAATGTCAATGGTATTAATTTGCCACATATGTATCATGAACTGTACAATTTTACTTCCATCCGGTTTTACACAGTCCCAGGAGCCTAACAGGCGATCTGAGTACGTGTGTTTCAGTGACTGTTTGAAAATCGTGTATTTCCTTATCAGCGAATCGGAATAAAGAGTACGTTTTTCATAATGGAGAACTGTCGAATTTGTACAGTATGTATCTTCAGGATCCAGGAACAAAGGCGTTATCTGGCAGATAAATTCCTTACTGTTCAAGCGGACAGTAACATTGGCACAAATCTCGTCACGGTCTTTCCTCCAGTCATAAGGAACAAAATCCCATACGGTTTTATTACCGGCTATTGACGCCGAGATATTCCACACTGCTATTTTATAATTGAGAGGAGCCAGCAATAATGTTTTCAGCTCACCGTTTTCCCTGTAAAACTGATAGATTAGAGACACGACTCTCGCTTCGCCGGGACCCTGTCCTTTCGGACAAAAATCACCGATATGTTTTCCTGTTTTCAGATTAAAAATGCTGTAATACCTGTCAGGCAATTTACTGTTATAAAAAAACATTAAGGTATCATAAACAGCAGGATAGCCGTAAGTAATTCCATCCAGTATTATTTCATGAGGCTCCAGTTCCACGATCGTTTTCACTGTGTCGTCAATGGTTTTAATCTCGCCGGCGAAGATATCAGAATCGTTTATTTTGACCTCGCACGAAACTGTACTGTATATAATCAAAAAGTATAATAGACGTTTCATTTTGTATTTTTTTAATTTGATATAACTTACTGTAAATACATGTAAAATAAAGAAATTAATAACTAAAAATAAAGTCCAAAGATAAGGTTTATTTATTAGATAAACCGAATTAAATTTGGACACGGGTGTACGACAAAAATCCCCGTGCCCGGCGTCCATACTCGGAGGCTGTTATTTTTTATTCGATAAAATCTTATATATCTGTTTTACAGAAAGACCTGTGAAATCAGAAATGTCTTTTACCGGCATGCCTGTGCCGGCTGCATTGATTACGACTTGAGCCAATGCAATTCCCATGCCTCGCTTTTCGCCTCGCTTTTCGCCGATTTTAATACCTTCATTTCTGCCGATTTTTCTGCCTTCATTTCTGCCGATTTCCATGCCTTCCGTCTTGGCAAAATCTGTAAAGAGACTCAAATTTTTCAGTTCCATGACACTATTATTATATGTTTCTATTTCTTCCTGTGTTAACTGCTTTGTCAGTAATATACTATCGTATAAATTGATAAAAAGTT
>JAIRZR010000087.1 GCA_031267155.1 Prevotellaceae bacterium
GCGGACTTTTCCCCGCAATCACGTCCGCGGCGTTTTCCACGGGACGGGTTTTCAGTTCATACAGCGATTCTTCGGAGTAGTATCCGGCATGAGGCGTCAGCACCACATTGTCCAGCGCCATCAGGGGATGACCTTTCGGCAGGGGTTCGGTCTCGAAAACGTCAAGTCCCGCTCCCCGTATCGTTTTGTTTTTAAGAGCCTCGATCAGAGCTTCCGTATCGACCACGCCTCCGCGGGCGGTGTTTATCAGAATAGCCTCCGGCTTCATTTTCGACAGCGCCTCTGCATTAATCAGATGCCTTGTCGCCTCCATGAGAGGTACATGCACCGATACTACATCGCTATGCGAAAGAATTTCGTCGAAAGTTACAACCGGTATTCCGTCGTCGGTTACGGTTCCGGGCTTAAATGCAATGTCCGTACCTGCAACCGTATATCCTATTCCGCGGGCTTTCAGGGCTGCTGCGCGTGCGATGCGTCCCAGACCCACAACGCCGAACACTCTGCCGGCGATTCTGTTCAGCGGCTTGACCGTTGCCAGGCTGTAGTTTCCGCTGCGAATCTGCCTGTCGAGTTCCACTACGCCCCTGTGCAGGGCAAGAGTGAGGGCAATCGCCTGGTCGGAAACTTCCTGATATGAATAGTCGGGAACGTTGCATACGGCAATGCCCTTCTCGGTACATGCGGCAATGTCGATGCTGTCCACGCCCACGCCGTACTCGCTTACTACCCTGAGGTTAGGCGCGGCTTCCAGCACTTTCCGCGTTACAGGCGCATACTGGACTACAATTCCGTCGGCGTCCTTCACAACGGACAAAACGTCTTCTTCCGTTTTACACTGCTTTGGCTTGTCTATCGTGAAGCCGTAGCGGTCGGCAATGCTGCGCTCAAGCTCGATGGCGCCGAGATTGCTGTCGAGAATTACTATTTTCATTATTCAAAGTCTTTCATGAAGTTTCTTAATTCCTGCTTTTTCGATTCGGGGAAAGACAGATAGGGGAATGTCATCAGGTCTTTTGCGAACAGTCCCCTGTCCACCAGAATGGCTTTGGTTGTCGCAAGAAACGGCGAATATATCCACAGTATGTCCATCAGGCGATCGACCTTTTTCTGGATGTCGGCGAGGGCGTCGAAATCCTTTTCACGCGCTGCCCTTACCCAGGCGGAGAACAGTTTCGGCGCGACGTTTGCAAGTATCGCCACGCATCCGTTGACCCCGGAGAGGATGTTGTACACGAAATTGTTGTCGTATGCGCTGAATAAGGAAAAGTCCGGACATTAGGGTCTTACCGCCTTGATTATGTCCACGGTGTGTCCCATGTCGGGGATTGTATCCTTTATTCCGATGATGTTTTTGTGGGCGCGGGCAAGTTCCAGGACGGTTTTCGGCTTGATGGAATAGCTTGTCCTGTCGGGGAAATTGTAGAGATAGACGTTTCCCTTTACTTCGCCTGCCACTTTCGAGTAGTATTCGAAGATGCTGTCGTCGGTCATTCCGTAATAGTACGGGCTGACAACGATCACGGCGTCGGCTCCGCTGTCGAAGGCAAAGCACGAAAGCTCAATCGTTTCGTCGGCATTCATTGTTCCCGTGCCTACAACGTACTCGGCGCGGTTTTTGATTAGCGGGGCGGCGGCTTTAATCAGCTTTTTCTTTTCCTCCGGCGCGATGTGCGGAAATTCTCCGGATGTTCCGAAAACCGCAATCCCGTCTATCCCGTTTTCAATAAGATAGCTATACAGCTTGAGACACGATTCAATGTCTATTTCCCTGGCGTTATGCAGGGCAGTCAATGTAGGGGCAATGTACTTTATCATAAGTATAACCTTGTTGTTTTAAATAATTTTTATCGTTATATAAATCGGCGCAAATGTATGAAAATAATTATAAATTGTACATTATAAATTATAAATCGGACGCAATGGACTGGAAAACAATTGTAAACTGTAATATAGATCAAGAGCCGCAGACGATTCATATCGGGTCGAAAAACAATTTATACAGTGCGTGGAGCAGTTTTGTGCATTGCGGGCAAACTCCGTAAGGAGTTTAAGATGGATAACCTCGAACAAGCGTAGCGCAGTTCGGGGTACAGCGTACATCTCTTTTCCACAACTCCGCAAGGAGTTGAACTCCTTCGGAATTCAATCGGAAGTTTGGCAGTTTACCCCGAGCTGCGCTTCGCTTGTACGGGGTTATCAAAATTGGACGCCTACGACGTCAAAAGACACGAAGCTTCTCTACATTTTTATCCCATAAATCATCCGTGCACAGAATATTTTACTACCTTTGCATGTTTTAAATTGATTGATGACAAGATTTGGTGTTATATATATATTGTTGATTTTCTTCGTTTCGTCGTGCGGAAAGATGAAGAATGTGGAGATTGGGGAATTGCAGGATATTAAACTTAAAACGCTGAAAGGCAGCAACGCCGTTGTGGAAGTGAATCTTCTGGTAAACAACTCCTCTTCGCATAACATATATGTAAAAAAGGCAGATATCGAGATTCTTAGAGGCGGATATCTGTTCGGTACGGCAAGCCTGCGCCAGAAAGCAGTGATAAAAAAACGGTCGAAAGAGCAGCTCAGTCTTTTGTTCGATGTTAAGATAATCGACAAAATGGCGATAATGTCGGGGAGAATCAGAGCGATACTTGCAGGAGAAGACAGAACCGGACTTTCCTTTTCGGGGCATATCAGGGCGGGAACTAAAGTTTTTTCGAAATCGATTCCCGTAAATATTGAAAATTAAAAATGTTAAAAGATATAAAATCATGTATGGAGCTTTAAAGGAGTATTTGACCGCAGAACTTCAATCAATTGAAGACGCCGGTCTCTGCAAAAGAGAGAGAATAATCACATCATCCCAGTCGGCTGAAATCGAGGTTGGCGGGAAAACGGTTTTGAATTTTTGTGCAAACAACTATCTGGGACTTTCGAACAGTCCGCGAATTATCGAAGCGGCAAAAAGAGCCATGGACACTCATGGATTCGGGATGTCGTCGGTGAGGTTTATCTGTGGAACCCAGGATATTCACAGGGAACTGGAAGCAGCAGTCAGTAAATATTTCGGAACAGAGGGTACCATTTTATATGCCGCATGTTTCGACGCCAACGGAGGCGTTTTCGAGCCTCTGTTTTCCGAAGAGGACGCGATAATTTCCGACGCCCTGAATCATGCTTCGATAATCGACGGAATACGGCTCAGCAAAGCCAGACGCTACCGGTATGCCAACGCCGATATGAACGAACTGGAAAATTGCCTGAAAGAAGCACAGGCTCAGCGGTTCCGGATTATTGTTACCGACGGAGTGTTCTCCATGGACGGAAATGTTGCCCCGATGGACAGGATTTGCGAACTGGCGGAAAAATACGGCGCTCTGGTCATGGTGGACGAATGTCATTCCGCAGGAGTTGTGGGAAAAACGGGACGGGGAGTGAACGAACTGTTCAACGTTTACGGACGTATCGACATACATACTGGCACTCTCGGAAAGGCTTTCGGAGGCGGAATCGGAGGTTTCACGACTGGACGCAGGGAAATCATCGACTTGCTGAGACAGCGTTCGCGTCCCTATCTGTTTTCGAACTCGATACCGCCCGCAATCGCAGGCGCAAGTCTGGAAGTGTACAGGATGCTGGAAGAAAGTAACGAACTTCATTCCGCTCTGGTAGAAAACATTGAATACTTCCGCTCAAAAATGCTTGTGGCCGGATTCGACATCAAGCCTACGCAGTCTGCAATTTGCGCAGTGATGCTCTACGATGCAAAACTGTCGCAGGATTTTGCATCGGGAATGCTTGACGAGGGTATTTACGTTACAGGATTCTACTATCCCGTAGTGCCCAAGGATCAGGCAAGAATAAGGGTGCAGCTGTCGGCGGCTCATAACAGGACTCATTTGGATAAGTGTATAAATGCATTTATTAAAATCAACAGACAATTACGAAGATAATCATAGTTAAAAGTTAAAAACTAAGAGTACTGGCGCGCGTCAATGCTCGAAAGGTGACCGTTTTCCGCAGGTCGCGACCTGTGGTTTTTGTTTTTACCACAGTATAAATGATTTTACTTATTTTATTTGCTGTAGCCACAATATCGCACACTGGACCCTTTCGGCTTCTGATGCGCCGGTAATAATCACCCAAAGGGGTTTTCCATCCCATATCAAAAACCCGCAAGGCGAATACCTTGCGGGTTTAATCTAAAATTGTGTATATCTATAAAAAAAAGAATTTTTCAATCCAGTTTAATACTCAGGCACAGGCCCTGCAGTTCGTGGATCAGCACATTCAGGGATTCGGGGATACCTGCTGCGGGCAGATTATCGCCTTTCACGATTGATTCGTAAGCCTTTGCTCTGCCGATCACATCGTCCGACTTGATTGTCAGTATTTCCTGGAGAATATGTGCTGCTCCGAAAGCTTCCAAAGCCCAGACCTCCATTTCTCCGAAGCGTTGTCCGCCGAACTGAGCCTTACCGCCGAGAGGCTGCTGGGTAATCAGCGAATACGGGCCTATTGAGCGGGCATGCATCTTATCGTCGACCATGTGACCGAGTTTCAGCATGTAAATCACGCCCACGGTTGCCGGCTGGTCGAACAGTTCGCCTGTTCCGCCGTCGCGCAGGCGGGTTTTTCCATAACGCGGAATACCTGCCCTGTCCGTATATTCAGTGATATCGTCCAGACTTGCACCGTCGAAAATCGGGGTACTGAACTTCATATTCAATTCTTTTCCAGCCCATCCGAGCACCGTTTCGTATATCTGTCCCAGATTCATTCGCGAAGGCACGCCGAGGGGATTCAGCACTATATCGACAGTCGAACCGTCCTCGAGGAAAGGCATATCCTCGTCGCGGACAACGCGGGCAACTATACCCTTGTTTCCGTGACGGCCTGCCATCTTGTCGCCCACGCGGATTTTTCTCTTCTTGGCAATATAGACCTTTGCAAGCTGGATAATACCCGCGGGCAGTTCGTCGCCTATCGTGATATTATACTTTTTGCGTTTCACCTCTGCATCCAGTTCCTTATATCTTGCAATATAATTGTGAACCATCTTCTTGATCATGGCATTCTTCTCCTTGTCCGTCGTCCACTTGTTCGGATTGACATTGTTGTAGTCAATATTTTGAAGGATTTTCATATTGAATTTTTCACCCTTCGATATTACTTCCGAACCGTAATAATCCGACACTGACTGGGAAGTTTTACCCTCCACAAGTTTAAACAGTTTATCGATCAGAATATTCCGTATAACGGTTTCCTTCTTTCCGAAATCGTTGTCCACCTCTGCCAGAAGAGTCTTTTCGTTCTGTTTAGCGCCTTTCTTGGTATCCTTCTGGGCGCGGGAGAACAGTTTTCTGTCAACAACTATACCGTGCAGCGACAGCGAAGCCTTCAGCGAGGCATCCTTCACATCGCCGGCTTTGTCGCCAAAAATGGCGCGCAGCAGCTTTTCTTCGGGCGAAGGATCGGATTCTCCCTTTGGAGTTATCTTGCCGATGAGTATATCTCCCGGCTTGATTATTGCTCCCACGCGAATCAGTCCGTGCTTGTCCAAATCCTTCGTTGCGTCCTCGCTGACATTCGGTATATCGTTTGTCAACTCCTCGGCTCCGCGTTTGGTATCGCGCACTTCCATGATATATTCATCAATATGTATGCTTGTAAACACATCTTCGCGCACCAGACGTTCCGACAGCACAATGGCATCCTCGAAATTGTATCCTTTCCAGGGCATGAACGCGACCTTCAGGTTTCTGCCCAGAGCGAGTTCGCCGTTTTCGGTAGAATAGCCTTCGGTCAGGATTTTTCCCTTGAAGACCCTGTCGCCCTTGCGAACTATCGGTCTGAGGTTTACGCATGTATTCTGATTTGTCTTCAGATATATGGTTAACCTGTAAACCGTAATTTCAGGATCAAAGCTGACCAGCTTTTCGGCGTCGGTCTTTTCGTAGTGCACATGTATCTGGCGTGCATCCACATACACAACTTCGCCTCCGCCTGTGGCTACAATCTGCGTACGGCTGTCTCTCACGACCTCGCTTTCTATGCCGGTTCCGACAATCGGAGCTTCGGGCGAAATCAGGGGCACAGCCTGCCGCATCATGTTTGAACCCATCAGGGCGCGGTTGGCGTCGTCATGTTCGAGGAATGGAATCAGCGAAGCCGCTATCGAAGCAATCTGGTTGGGTGCGATATCAATCATGTCGAGCTTGTCTATCGTGGCAAGGGGATAATCGGATTCCACCCTTGATTTCACTCTGTCGCTGACAAAACTGCCGTCTTCGCTTACCTCCGCATTCGCCTGTGCAATCATCTTAAATTCCTCGTCTTCAGCGCTCATATAGACAACGCCGTCGGGAGACAAATCCACCTTCAAATCCTTGACAGCTCTGTAGGGCGTTTCGATAAATCCGAGTCTGTTTATTTTTGCATAAACGCACAGCGACGATATCAGTCCGATATTCGGTCCTTCGGGCGTTTCTATCGGGCACAGGCGGCCATAATGCGTATAGTGAACGTCGCGAACCTCAAAACCTGCACGTTCGCGGGACAGACCTCCGGAACCCAGCGCCGACAGTCGGCGTTTATGCGTCATTTCCGCAAGGGGATTCGTCTGATCCATAAACTGCGACAGCTGGTTTGTGCCGAAGAATGAGTTGATTACGGACGACAGTGTTTTTGCATTAATCAGGTCAATCGGAGTAAAGACCTCGTTATCCCTGACATTCATGCGTTCGCGGATAGTACGCGCCATGCGCGCCAGACCCACGCCAAACTGATTCGCCAGCTGTTCGCCCACAGTACGCACGCGACGGTTGCTCAAGTGATCAATATCGTCGACGTCAGCCTTTGAGTTTATCAGCTGAATCAGGTATTTAATAATGGATATGATATCCTCCCGCGTCAAAATTTTCAAATCGGGAGACGAGTTCAGACTCAGTTTCCTGTTAAGCCTGAAACGTCCAACTTCGCCCAGATCATAACGCTTGTCGGAGAAAAACAGTTTTTCTATCACATCTCTTGCCGTAGCCTCGTCGGGCGGCTCGGAGTTTCTCAGCTGCCGGTAAATATATACGACAGCTTCCTTCTCGGAGTTCGAGGGATCTTTCTGCAATGTATTGTAGATGATTGCATAATCCGAAATATTTGCCGTTTCCTTGTGCAGGAGAATCGACTTTGTACCCGAATCAATAATCATTTCGACATGATCCTCTTCCAGAACGGTTTCCCTGTCGATAATGACCTCGTTACGCTCGATTGAAACGACCTCGCCCGTATCTTCGTCGACAAAATCCTCGACCCAGGTTTTCAAAACGCGGGCTGCCAGTTTCCGTCCCGTCACCTTTTTCAGCGAACTTGAACTTACCTTCACTTCATCCGCCAGTCCGAAAATTTCCAGGATATCCTTATCCGTTTCGAAACCGATTGAACGTAAAAGAGTTGTTACCGGCAGTTTCTTTTTCCTGTCGATATATGCATACATCACATTATTGATATCCGTGGCAAACTCGATCCACGATCCTCTAAAGGGAATGATTCTTGCCGAATAGAGTTTGGTACCGTTTGCATGGATACTCTGTCCGAAAAATACGCCCGGCGAACGGTGCAGCTGCGATACGATGACCCTTTCGGCGCCGTTTATCACAAATGAGCCTTTTGGCGTCATGTACGGAACTGTTCCCAGATAAACATCCTGTACCACAGTATCGAAATCCTCGTGATCGGGATCGGTACAGTACAGTTTCAGTTTTGCTTTCAGGGGAACGCTGTATGTCAATCCCCTTTCCAGACATTCTTCTATAGAATATCTTGGCGGATCGACAAAATAATCCAAAAACTCAAGGACAAAATTATTCCGGGTGTCCGTTATCGGAAAATTTTCCTGGAACACCTTGAATAGCCCTTCGTTCTTTCTGTTCTCAGGAGTTGTTTCCAGCTGGAAAAAGTCCTGAAACGACTTTAACTGTATCTCCAAAAAATCGGGATACTCTAACTTGTTTTTTGTTGAGGAAAAGTTTACCCTCCCATTAACCATATTTTGAGACATAACTCGAAGACTTGTTGAAATATACGTAATTAGAACGACAAAAGGCTTAGGGCGGATGCCCTAAACCTAAACCTTAAGCTAAAGGTGAGTCTTATTTAATTTCAATCTCTCCTCCGGCTTCTTCTATTTGTGCCTTAATTGATTCCGCTTCGACCTTGGAAACTTTCTCCTTTATTGCTTTGGGAGCAGCATCAACCAAATCTTTAGCTTCTTTTAAACCGGCACCGATAATTTCCTTTACAATCTTAACTATTTGCAATTTAGCCTGTCCTGCAGAAACTAATACTACATCAAACTCTGTTTGTTCAACAACCGCGGCAGCGGCGCCATCAGCAGGAGCGGCAGCTACAGCCACAGCCGCAGCAGCAGGCTCAATGCCATACTCTTCTTTTAATATCGTAGCAAGTTCCTGTACCTCTTTTACGGTAAGATTAACTAACTCTTCTGCAAATTTCTTGATATCAGCCATTTTATTTTTAAATTTATAAATTAATAATTCGAATTTTTCGTTTATTTTACTCGGAACGTTCCGATAATGTTTTGACAATTCCTGCAATTTTCTGCCCTGCATTGCCCTGCAATGCCGAGATAACATTTTTCGCAGGCGATTGCAACAAGGAAATGATGTCTCCAATCAGTTCCTCGCGTGATTTGATATTCGCCAGCTCATTCAGTGTATCTGCTCCTACAAACACGCATTCCTGAGCGTATGCTCCTTTAAGCTCCGGCTTGTCTACTCCCGTTTTACGGAATTCTTTGATCAGCTTCGCCGGTGTGTTCGCGGATTCACAGAACATGACTGCCGTGGGTCCTTCCAGAACCGAATACAGGTCGGGTTCGGGGAAATTGTTATTCTCCAGAGCTTTCTTCAGCAGTGTGTTTTTCACCACAAGCAGTTTTATGCCCCTGTCGAAACACAGTTTCCTTAATTGATAAGTCTTTTCCGCATTTAATCCCGAAATATCAGTTATATAGAAATTCGGATATGCTTTCAGCTTTTCTGCAATACTGTTTATAATCGCTGTTTTATCTTCTTTTATCATTCTTTTAATCCTGATTTAATGCTTATTCGGAAATTGACTTGGGGTCTATTGCCAAACCCGGACTCATTGTCGATGACAGATAGATACTTTTGATATACGTACCTTTGGCTGCACGGGGTTTTAACTTGATGACCGTATCAATAAATTCTTTTACGTTACCCGCGATACTGTCTTCGCTGAACGACAGTCTGCCGATACCGCTGTGTACAATACCCGTTTTATCCACTCTGAAATCAATCTTGCCGGCTTTGACTTCCTGTACTGCTTTTCCCACTTCCATGGTTACGGTTCCGGTTTTGGGGTTGGGCATCAGTCCTCTCGGACCCAAAATCCTTCCCACAGCGCCTACTTTAGCCATAACATTTGGCGTTGAGATAATTACATCTACATCTGTCCATCCGTTCCTGATTTTTTCGATGTACTCGTCGAGACCGGCAAAATCGGCTCCCGCTTCGGTCGCTTCATTTTCCTTGTCCGGAGTGCAAAGTACCAGTACCCGTGTAACTTTACCCGTTCCATGCGGAAGTGTAACTACACCGCGTACCATCTGGTCCGCCTTGCGAGGGTCTACTCCCAAACGAACTGCTATGTCGACCGAGGAGTCAAATTTAGTATAGCTTATCTCCTTCAGCAGTTTTGTTGCTTCCGAGAGTTTATACTGTTTGCCCGGTTCGATTTTTGCCTTTACCAGTTTCTGATTTTTTGTTAACCTGCTCATTTTCGCATGAAATTATTATTCAACATTTTCGGAAAAATTACCTTCCACTTTTATTCCCATACTGCGGGCTGTTCCTGCGACCATATTCATAGCCGCTCCAATTGTGAATGCATTCATATCCGGCATTTTGTCTTCAGCAATTGCACGTATCTGTTTCCATGTTACGCTTGCAACCTTGTTCCTGTTCGGTTCGGCTGAACCTTTACTCAGTTTCGCCGCTTCTTTCAGCTGTACTGCAATGGGCGGCTGTTTTATGATAAATGTAAACGATTTATCGGAGAAAACAGTGATGATGACAGGCAAAATCTTTCCTGCCTTGTCTTGTGTCCGCGCATTGAACTGCTTGCAAAAATCCATTATGTTTACCCCTTTCGAACCTAATGCAGGTCCTACCGGAGGCGAAGGATTTGCTGCTCCACCTTTTATCTGAAGTTTAATTAGCCCGACAATTTCTTTTGCCATAATTGTTTATTTTTTTATTCCTTTTCTACCTGAACAAAATTAAGTTCCAACGGTGTTTTACGTTCAAATATTTTTACCATTACCTTCAATTTTTTCTTTTCTTCGTTGACTTCCTCAATTGTGCCCGAAAAACCGTTGAACGGCCCGTCGATTACTTTTATCGGTTCGCCTACATAGAACGGGTTCGCTATTTCTTCGCCCGAATTTTCCGATAACTTGTCAATATGTCCCAGTATCCTGTTTACTTCCGATGGACGCAAAGGTACGGGGTCGCCGCCTTTGGTTTCCGACAGAAAACCTGCTACATTGGGTATATTTCTCAGTATATGAACTACTTCACCTTCCAGAACTGCTTCTACAAAGACATATCCGGCATAGAATATGCGTTCGGTACTTACTTTCTTACCGTTCTTTATCTGGTATATTTTTTCAGTAGGAATCAACACCTGAGTTACGGAATTTTCGAGATGCATACCCCGAATTTCGTTCTCTATGTATTCCTTAACTTTCTTTTCCTTACCGCCTACGGCGCGTAATACATACCATTTTTTTCCCATTCCTTCTGCCATAATATCTATTGCCTAAAAATGCATCATTCAATCGAGCCTGAACTTTCTCTTCCCAACAGGATTGAATAAATGACTTTGATTATGTTTTCAAAACTTAAATCCATAACAAAAACTACCAGCGCAAAGATTATGGACGCTATCATTACCAATACAGCGCTGCTTTGCAAATCTTTCCATGCAGGCCATGTTACTTTTGTGGCAAGCTCTACATATACATCTCTCAGATACACTTTAATTTTGTTCATTCCTTTCCGGATTTATGTGAAAAACAAGACGGAAGCTCTTCTTCTCTTTCACTTGTTCCTAATACCGGATGCGCCGTAACTCACACCCAATTTTAAGGCGCAAAGGTATAATCTTTTTTTGAAAAAACGATCTTTTTTTGAAAAAAGTTTTGTGAAAATTTATATGTGCCTGTTTATTAAGACTTTTATTTTGCATTTTTTTTTTGATTGGCAGTCTGATTTTCGGGTTTGTTTCAATTCTTCCACCCGGCAACCGACGTTTTTTGTCATTTTCCCCCAATTGAAAGCAATGGCAAAATCTGCTTTAACCGTATCTTTACCGAAGCGCCTGAATCGACTGTTGTATTTCATTTGCCCGAATACTGCTTCCGGTTCTGTCGACCTTTTCTTCATGTGAGCGATACCTTCAACCGAAGCAAGTCGTTCGGTAGCCAGCCGTTTGCAGTACTTTAATGTCTCTTTCTGGAGGCAAATCCCTCGCCTTTAGGCAAAGATTTTAGTTTGAAAAAGCTTTGGAAGGTAGAGGGTGCTTCAAAAGGGTCGGTGTCCGTCATTGTAAGTGTTCGTTTCGTACCACAACTAAGAAATTGTCGAGAAATAAACTGACTGTTATATTTCCCTGTAAGACACTAAATATCAATCGAAAATATCTCTGTCGCGCAAGATGCTCCGTCTCTGTTTCTCAAGCTGCCCAGCTCTGCTGATCAAACTGGCTATCTCTGCCGCACAGGATGCTTATACTGCAAAGTATTGTCATCATCCTGTCGATACCGAATTTATATTTCCCCCCTACGGAGGAAAGCGTCAACTTATTTCGCGACAGCAACGGTATGACTATGTTTTTCTGGATACTACGCTGTTGCGGACGCTTCCATCGTTGCGGATGTTGCGGGGGATGACGATATTCGTTGTCCGCAAAGGACTGTTCGACCGCTGCCTGCTTCCCGAGCTGGAGCAGATCTACAGATCGGGCAAATTCCCGAATATGGCAATCCTGCTTAACGGTTCCAGCATGTCGCCGGGCAAATATTACGGAGGTTATAGCCGTTACGGTCACGCCTATGGATGGCGAGAGAGGCTAAAAACGGAAATGTTTTTCAGAAGAAAATACAGCATTGCCGAGTCCCGTCTGTTGCAGGGTATGGTTGATATCATCTTCTTTATGATGGACGACGGTATGCAGACGGAAAAGGAGACTTTTGCCGCCCTGGACTGTCTTGAAGAGCAAGGCGTTCAGACGGAAATTCAAAGGGCGGAATCGAATTGATTCCGCCCTTGCTCTTTCGCCGGTCGTCGACCTGCGACGATGCGACGATGTGTTTTTTTACCATTTTGGCTGTGGCACGGCAAACGGTTTTTTGAACGTTATATTATTGTTGCGCGAAACCTCCATTTCTTCAAACAGAAGTCCGCTGGGAACAATATAAGTGGAAAAATTCCCGAACATGTGCGTATTATAGAAAAGTTCCCTGTCCGAAGCTCCGAGCACCCTTTTGAACGATTTAATATTGAAATCGGGCAAAACAGCTCCCCTGAGCAGTTCTTCGCGACCGTCGGCAACATATATCCGGTAGATCGACAGCGGTCCGTTGCCTCTGTACCTGCGCACTGTGTATGCATAATCCAGGTCTTCCTCCTTTGCCGCCGCGAGCAGTTTTTTCCTCAGCTCGTCGGGGCTGTACGTATCGTTCGAAGTCAGGAGAACATTTCCGGGACCGACCCTCTGGTTCATATAATTAAGATTCACCCGCATGTGACCGTTACTGTGCCGGAATTTCTTCGTTGGAGTACGTCCGTTGAGCATGTTTCTCAAGACCCCGTTTTCGACCAGAACCAGTTCCCTGTCAGGAACAACGCCTTCGGCATCAACGGGATAATATCCGTCCAGCTTTTTACCCTTGTACATATTTGTTCCCGACAGGGACTTAATCGTCAAACTTCTTGACGTGAGTTTTTTATCCTTCATCATCTCCGTATTGTTTCCGCCCTGTCCTCCGACGGGTTTACGGCTGGCAATCAGTGTCGACTGGAAAAAATATGTCTGCAGAGCTTCCGGAACCGCCATTCCCTCAAACAGTACCGGACCGGTGTAGGCTTCGGTAATAATCGGGGCGTTTTTCAGCTCGATAAAATACTTGACAAAAGCCTCGCATGTATCAATAAAAGCCTGCAGCGAAGGCATCTGTTCAAAGGAACCGTGTTCGATATACAGTTCGTCCGACAGTTCCTGCCCGTCTTCGGTAAGGGTATAGAGATAGATGTTCATGCAATAATACGGATCGGGTACCCTGAGGCTGGTATTTTCCGTGCTGTAGGAATAGATAACCGGATCCGTTATGTTGATATTGACGGCGGAATTCAGTATCTCGGGATACTTTTTCAGGATTTCCGAAGCTTTTATCGCCACGTTTTCCCAGTAAGCCCTGTCCATATTCATCTTTGGCGGCTCGAGGATCATTGTAAGCGGAGCCGTTTTGTCGAAATCGGGCAGATTCAGTTCTTCCTCCTCCATATTCTGCTGGGCAATGACGGCTACCTTTGCCTCGTAGTTTTCGGCGGCGTTCTTATACATTCCGTCGAGGTCTTCCCAGACGGTGGTAGCTATTCCCCTTGCATCATTTTCAACAACAACGTTTCTCGGGAAATTATTTTGACGGAAATTGGCATTGTTCCTGTCATAATCGCCTACAAGCAGGTTCGAAAATCCCACCTTCTGCGAATTTTCCATCGATCGCAATATGGATCCCAAAGACGCCGAAACATGCAGCGATTTCAGATCGACAACAGTGTATTTAATGAAAAACGGAGGCTTGAGCTTGTCTATCTTCAAGCCCGACCTGTTGCGCTCCACTTCCGATTTGACAGCCGACAGAATGGCATTGTCCTGAGCCGGCAGCATACCGGCGCAGAATATGAGCGCCACCGCCAGAATATGGTATTTGTATTGTATTTTCATTTTGAATGATTTTACGGGTTCTAAAACATTAAACTTTTTCATGGCCTTTCAAGTATTGGGGGTTGATTTTGCGATTTCGATTTCTTTTGCGTCTCGATCATCTTTATAAACAGTGTCGGGGAGACGCATGATACTGGAATCGAGCCGGATTCGGCTCCGCAGGCTCCGTTGAACACTCCATACTCCTTTCCACAGGCTGCGACCTGCGAAAATATTGCTAAAGGCGTGCCAACCAGGTCCACTCCGCGCACAAGCTCGTCCGGACGGCCGTCCGCGTATATCCGGTAAACAATCAGCGGCGTCACGTTGAAGGCGTTGGGCATGTACCTTCCCGTAGTTGTAAACCCTCCGGATACCTTGTCGAACAGGTATGCGTATTCCCTGTCTGCTTTTTTAGCCTCTTCGACAAGCATTTTGCGCAGTTCGGCTTCGGATTTCGGATCGCTCGACTCGATAATCATGTTCGACTGCCGGGTTACGTTGTCGAAATAAATCATTGCCCGGCCGTGTCCGTTCGAGTTGGGGAAATTGTCAATCGGCGTGCGGCTCATGAGAAACGACTTGAGTATCCCGTCCTTGACAACTTCGACTCTTTGACCGCGAATACCCTCGTCGTCGAAAACATAGCTTCCGTTCAGAGGGATATTGCTGTATTTTTTCAGTTTCGGATCAAAGATTATGGAAATATCCTTTGGCAGGACAGGCTCGCCGACTTTCTTCTTGAATGTCTGCGCATCCGACTCCTGTTTCAGCCTTGCGCCTTCGACCCTGTGCCCGAATATTTCGTGGAAGAAAACCCCGGCGGCTTCGGCTGTCATCAGGGCGGGACCCGAATACGATTCCGCTACCGGCGCCTTGCGCAAGTCCGAAATCATCTGGCTCATTTTCCCTGCATCCTTCAGCACCTGGGCGTCGGACGGCAGGTCTTTTGCATCAATTGCAAAATACGAGAGGAAAAGCGGAAGGTTCATTCCGTCTTCGGCAGTAGTGGAAGCGCTGATATGCAGACGGCAGGCGTATGTGTTTTCTGCAATTTCCCTGCCTTCGGTATCGACAAAATACTTTCTGACGAGTTCAAAGTCAATGGAAGCGGTATTGCTCAAAACATCCTTGTTCCCGTAAAAGACTTCGGAATACTTCTTCAGCTTTTTCTCCCATTCGGAAGCGTCGAATTTAAGGTCTTTCAGGGGTATAGCCGGCTCAAAATATTTTTCCGGCGCTTCTTTTGTAAAATCCCCCGACTTGTCTTCGGAAGCGACCTTGACGGCAACGTTTGCCTTGACATTCTCAAACTGCTTGACCGCATCCTTATATACCTGATCGGTCGTTTTCCAAAGCGCTGTCTGTACTGCCGCGGGGTTATTGTCCAGCACCAGGGCGTCGCTCGAATACATGTTTCCTCTGCCTCCGCCCTTGATTTCCCGCGTATTGTCCATCTCGTAATCGCCAACGCGCACATCGATGTTAAACAGCCGCTGATGACGCGGATTGCTGTTTAAAAGCAGCTTGCCGAAAGAGGCTCTGATACCCTGCGTCTGCATGTCCTGCACCCTGTAGCTCACGTAGTATGCCGGAACGGGATTGTCTTTCAGAACAGTATAGTTCCTGTTCAGTTCGGTTTTCAGGATGTCGATAAACGCATCCTGAGCAAATGCTATTTGCGAAAACAGGGCAAACAGCATGATTAATATTACTTTTTTCTTTTTCATATATCTAAATATTTTTAGTAAATAATCTTGTCAAAAACGATACAAAGATAAATAAAATTTGTGAATAATGAAGGAGAAGCATTCCAGGATGTCGTTTTTTATTTCTAAGTTTGTTTGTGGTACCACCAGGAATCGAACCGGGGACACAAGGATTTTCAGTCCTTTGCTCTACCAACTGAGCTATGGTACCTCAGAAATCGGGCGCAAAGGTAAGTAAAAATTAATC
>JAIRZR010000109.1 GCA_031267155.1 Prevotellaceae bacterium
GTGTAATCCAAACCGATATAACCGGTATTGTCCTGTAAAGGTGTTTGGGTATAAGCATAACCTGTCGCCGGGGCGCTGCCGCTTATATCTTTCGAAACACCGGTTACGAACCCTGATGTGTTAAAATTTAAGTCCTGCACTTCCCAGCCCAATGCCCTTTCATTTTCCGGGGCGTTTTGGATATTGGTCTTTAAAAGCCATTTCCTGTCCATCATCTTCATGCCGAGCACGCCTTCGATTTCTTTCAGGTTAATGGAAGCGTTGTCGTCTCCCCAGAAGGCATAAGCCCCGTCAGCCAGCCTGTTCCCGTACTGCCGGCCTATAACCAGAAGGCGTGAGGCGGAAGAGCGGTTGTTCGGGTTGCCCGAATAATAGTAATCGTATGAATCGGAATAGTCCGGCCCTTCTTCATAGCTGGTAGCCGATTCCCTCTGGTACAACCCGCTTGCGTCATCGCGGTAAATAGCCGTAATGCGGTTATTGAAATCCGTGTTTCCGGCATAATCCCACAACAGTTGTTCATTGCTTCCGATATAGGAAACAGGAAGCGACAGGCCGTACCGGACAGCCAGGTAAGAATCGACCCGGCTCCTTTCCAACGGGTTCAGCAGGCGGTTATAGGCGATAAACTCGGGGATATAACCGGTAAACTGGCGGTTGGCGGAAGACGGTATGTTAAACGTAGAAGTGTTGTTCGCGTTATTGCTCTTGTAATAACCGAAGGAGAAAACAGCCCTGTCGCGCTCTCCCCAGATGCCTGTACCCGGAGGGATACTACGGTAGTAAGCGGCGATGCGCATGGATTTCTCCCTGAATTTATTCACATCCGCTTCGGAATCGTTGGACGAAAACATCAGGTCCATACCATCTGTTTCCCCATAGTTGAAAACAGGCTTTCCGCTCTCACGGCTGGGGTATATCTTGTCGGTACTGAGCCATACTCCGCTGCCGGAACGTCCGTTCAGGCCATATAACAGCATCTCGGAATTGAAATTAACACTTGGAGCGAAAACCCCGAAGATGGTAGCCTGAGAAAGGTTCGTGCGTTTGAGCATCACCTCGCGCGTTTTGGTATCGAGCAGTTTGTCCAGGCTGATCGCCGGATGGCCGTTATAGCTGCGGAAGGTGCCTGTAGTATATTCTTCGCCGGAATCGGCGCCCTGGCTGTCGTAAACGTTTAGCCGAAGCTTATCGCCTGCGTAATCCACCCACCGGTAACTGCCGTTCAGGTTTGTGCCGGCAGCCTCTGTCCGGAACCACAACTCCGGAGAACTGACGCCCCCGGGAGACTGCGCACAGACGGCACCCGCCGATAGCAACAGGAATAACATCCCTGTTAATCGTTGTTTGATTTTCATGAAAACAATGTTTTTGTGTTTGTTATGTGTAATAAAATTATAATCAGAGTTTATATTCAGTAAGAATCTGGTTTAAATCCTTTTACAGGATCAAAGTTTGTAAACCATTGAGAAATTAAATTTCTCCTTTGCTGCTGTAGCCTTCCGTGTATAAATCTTCCATAGGCGTCTTCTTATTTAATTCAGGCTACTTTGCATAGCCATAATAATAAACGAATATTGTTATTTATTTTCTGAATTTCAAAACTTTTACGAATAAAAAATAAATGTTTTACAACATATTGTAAGGATGGCTTTATATTATTGCCTGAACAACAATACTTTAAATCCGGGTTATTGTATTCCTTTGATTATTTTAATCCGGTAGCTGAAAAAAGAAGTGAGTTATCAGTATGAGAAAGAGGGTGTATCAAAAGTATTTTTAATACGATTTTATTCGGATACCTATCCGGGTTTGATTTCAAATATTCAATTCTCGGGGACGAATGACCGACTTTTGACACGCCCTCTGCTTTTTTTTGAGCCTTATCGGGACATGTCGACAGACTTTTTGCGGAACTCTTTTAATGCTTTCTCTATCTCAAGGGAAACTTTTCTGGCCCTTTGGCCCGCAGCCTTGTTTCCACTCTCTAATTGTAAAGCAGCATCTTTAGCAAATGCCGCAAAATCCTGGTTTAATTTTTCTACTAAACTTTTCATATTATATTTCTATTAAAAAATTGAGGCAAAGATAATTCTATTCCTGGAAATGTAAAGTTTCGCTACATGTAATTTGAAGATATTCCTGCAAATCCATAGAAAATAACGATTTGGTTAATAAAACATAAAAACGCACTGTATTTCTATCTTTTTTACAAGAACAGGAGAAGTAGAACAAATGAGTTTCCAGAGGAACTCCGGATAGACTATATTTTGTCAAACACTAAACATATGGTTATGATTAAGAAAAATGAGAACCTGACGGATGCGATACAAGTACCGTTAATCAGGCTGTTTTACAATTTTCAGTACGCACTTCAGGCAGAAGATTATGAGCTATGCAAAAGAATAAAGTTTGAAATGGACAGGCGGAAGCGTGTATATGGTATTAATAAAATGGCGTTAAAGAAAATATTGAATTATTTCGGGACGCTTCCCCCTGATGGCACCAGCCCGGAGAATAAGAAACTCTGCCATGCTATGTTTGCCGAATATCTTTAACCTAGTATTTGGGAAGTAAGAGCAGATAACAAATATATCAAGTGGTGTATTTTTCAATGATGCCTATTACGCATCCTTAGTAAAATACGATAAATTCACCTGTCAAATCTCCATTTTGACAGGAAATTGTTCCAATATGGGATTTCTAAGCCCCTTTCAGGGAGAGCAGACTTTGCCAATAATAGTTTTTACGAAGTTCCACGAAAAGCCCGGTACGCTGCAAACAAAAACTGTTAAATCTCCACCTTTCAGGTAGTATTTGAACAATTTTTATTTGCGCTAAACCGGAATCCTTTTCGTGTGCGGGAAAGTAAAAAATTATTGTTTAACAATTTTAGATTTTACTTTTATGAAAACTATTTCAGTTCAAAATCAAACTGTATCTGCAGATGCAACAGTTTCTCTTTCCAATCAGGAATTGTATGAGCAGCATGTAGTTCCTTATTCAAGGCTTATATACTGGGTGTGCATTAAATACTCCGCTAACCGCTGCTACATCGAGGATAACTACCATGAAGCCTTGATCGAGCTTCACAGGTGTATCCATACCTATAGCCCGGAGCGTGGAAATATGAAAACCTGGCTATGCTCGATTGTGAAATATACCGTCTGGAATATGAACAGGAAGCACCGCAGGCATTCGCATTCCAATACGGCTTATGAGTACGACCTGTCGCAGATTGCCGATGATTATTACCGTTACGATGTGGAATCATCCCGGAAAGCTGATTATCTTACCAATTACAGGTTACTCTTTTCAGATGATATACTTGAGGCATTGGAGCAGTTAAGCCCTATTCTCAGGGAAACATTGTTGCTGTATCTTTCGGGTTACAAGCTACGCGAAATAGCTGATATATCCTACAAATCGGGTAATCTTAAGCTTGAATATAAAAACGCCGGTACGATTAAATCCCGGTTGTATGAAGCCAGAAAGCATATGCGCCGGATGATTGACGAAAACGGCAATAAGAGAAGGGTTTAACCCTTCTTTTATTATTTGAAAACACCCACCCGCCCTGTTAAGGTGTGTCCGCGCCTGGGGATTACCATCGCCCAGACTATCGGACACAGATTGTTTATCCCCTTTAGGCCCCTTTCAGGGAGAGCGGAATATTTAACAGGAATTTATTCAGCCTGTTTCACTGCGTTGCACAGGCAAAATAAATTCCACCGGAGGGAACCTGTCCCTATTCCATTCACAATAATATCCGGTATCTCTGGATATCTTATTGCTCATTCCATCCGGGACAAGTTCCTTTAGGCCCCCATTCGGGGAGAGCGGAACAGGTTTACTTTTTACAGCCTGAAATTTTCAGTTTTCCACTTTTTTTATCATTCAGCCGGTGTGCCGTTCATTTTTCTTATGGCTAAGGTATATCGTTTCCGTCAGTCGCCAAGTCCAAGCCCTCCGGGTTGGAAAAAAAATCTCCAGCCCTGCGCTCCGCTCCGGGTAGTATTTACGCTTCGCTTTTTTCCAAGATTTGTCTTTTCCTGCCGGAAACCACCTTTATACGCCAACGAAAAAGCGACCGACACACTGGGAATGAATTAAAAAAAAATGTCAAACCTCAATTTTTTAACGGCTGGAAAAAGGAATTTTGAAAAAGCTCTCTCCGCCTAAGAATAAATAATTGAAAAGAGAATAGTAACAACACCCCATTGAATAGTAATTATAAATCAGTAAACATTATAGTATTAATTTTTAAATTTTGAAGATTATGGCAAAGATTATTTTCGAAGGAATTATTCTAAAAGAGAGTGTTAAGCAAAATAACGGAACCACCTTTTTCCGTGTATCAGAAAATGTAGGTACAAAAGAAACTCCGGAGTA
>JAIRZR010000110.1 GCA_031267155.1 Prevotellaceae bacterium
AAGGCGGCAGGATACAAGGCAGCACGGCAAGCGATGGCTTTGCCGCAAATCAGAGCGCGGCGCTGTCTGTGGATACCGGGGGAGGACCGGCCACGGCGAAGTGGGGAACAGGCGGAACCTACACCAAAGGCGGCGTATCCCAGACCGGCGGCGGCAACATCGGCAGTACGGACGACACGCTGATTGCGGAACCGGCGCGGTAGCTATATGACAGGCGGTTCCGCCGCCTGTTTTATTTATAGGGGGTAAAAACTTGCCGGGAAATAATATAAAAAATAATTGTGAAAATAGTACTTTAAAATTTTCTGAAGAGATCCGATAATTACAATATGTCTGTTAAAATTCACCAATTTGTTTTACCTGTTGATGAAACAGGTTTTAACAAAAAAGCGATTTTATCCTATGGTCTCGAAATAAATCACATCAAATACGCAATGACTGATTTCTGTGATTTTTTATCATTTATAAACACCGAATTACAAAAAAATAATATGCCCATTTTTGAAAAGTTTTTAATGCAAGCAAATTTTAGTAGTATTGTAGGTGAATTTATGAATATATCTATACCAAAATACTGTGATACATTAATAAAAAATAAATACCATAATGGTTACCCAGATTTAATTGAAAAAGGAAAGTTTTCAAATGATTCTGTACAACATTCACATGAAGGAATAGAAATAAAAGCCTCAAGGTACGGAAAAGGTTGGCAGGGACATAATCCGGAAAATGTGTGGCTAATGGTATTTGTATTTCAAAGTTCTCGTCCCAAAGATAGTGCTTCCATACCATTCTATTTTAAAGCGGTTTATGGCGCAAAACTTGAAGAATCTGATTGGCAGTTCGCCGGGAGAAATGAAGGTAGTAGGCGTACTATTACAGCAACCGTAAAAAATACCGGATTTGAGAAAATGAACCACAATTGGATATATAAACATCCCTAGAAAAGTTCTTTTTGTTCAGGTACAGAAATTTTAATTTTTGAAAGCGGAATAATGCTTTCTTTGGCCAAGTGGTAAAAAATTTGGTCCCTTTCAATACCAATAGCCTCATATCCACAATGTAATGCAGCAGCCAAAGTTGAGCCGGATCCCATGAAAGGATCTACTATTAATCCTTTCCCTAAAGGTAGCGCGGCATAAACTAATTTTCTCATTAAATTTTGAGGTTTAATATTAGGATGGTTACATACTTCTCTCTCTCTTTTGGAAGTTTTACCTGTGAATAATACATCAGAGAATGGCTTTTTATCGGCGGTTCTACGCAAAGCGCCAGTTTGATAATTTCGTAAACATTCAGCTACAGTCATTTTTTCAGGAATTGGTTTGCGAAATAATCCCCATGGCTCGTAAGAACCTCTCGGTATTGTACATACATCTGGAAACTCTTGCTCGGCATTTTTTGGACGATCTCCACCCCGCAGCGTTTGTACAAGTCGTATAATTTCCGATCTGAATTCAAGACCGCTAGTTATTAATGCCGAATATACAATTTGAGAAAGAAAAGAATTACTTGCAATAATTAAATGCCCTCCCGGTAAAAGTTTCGATAATAACAATTTTCCTAAATCCATAAAAAATGATGACAATTCCTGGCGGTCTTTATTATTTAATGCGGTAAAACGGGGAAGAGGCGATCTAGTATGTCCATCAAATGAAGGCGGTAATCTCCAAATGCCACCCTTTCCATTTCTCTTCTTTTCTAATTCTACCGCTTTATATTCTTTCACTCCATAAGGAGGATCAGTTACAATAGCATGAATGGAATTATCTGAAAATGTATTAAGTACTCGGAAGCAATCACCATAACTGATATTGATTTTTGGTGATGCGTTGACAAATAGTTGAAAAAATTCATCGGTAAAATCAGCCTGGTTATAGGTTAAAGGCATATTGAACTCCTTCATATAGAGAAAGAATACTATATAATCTAATCTTTGTAAAGGGGATTAAAAAAATTTTAAACTGCTCCAATTTTATATAACAGGTCTGTATATTATTCGTCGCCTGTAACAGAACGGGAAAAACAGTCTCCAACAGTAAAATACCAGGGACCAATAAGAAAAGCCCATAAGAAACTCTAAAAAATCTTTCTTGCGCCGTTTTCTTCTTTTACGGTGTTGGCGCCCAGGGCGAAATAGCGGGGCAGCACGTAGAATTCCGTAAAAGAATAGACCCCGGTAGAATCGCTGTTTATGACGCGCTCTTCCAGGCAGAAAAGCGTCTGGCCTTCCCCGCAACCGAGGCGGGCGTGGATTTCGGCTCCGGCCTCCACGCAGCTTATGGAAAGTTCTTTTTTTAGGGAAAAGGCAAGCTGCTGCTCTATCCCCTCAAGGTGGTTGGCGAATTTAAGCTGGCTTTCGACAACGGGCCGGTTGGGCAGATACACAAAATAGATATACTCCGCCGCTATGTTTTTTCCCCCCGACAAAAGCAGGCGGCTTGCCTTGAGGATCCTGTCGCCGGCGTTTTTTATTCTGAGCTTCTACCGGATCTTTTCGGGCCCCTCGGTTCCTTCGATGACGGAAACGTCAAGGAGCTTTACCTCCTCGATGGGAACGAGCAGGTCTTCGTACTTGTTGAAACGGAACTGGTAGAGGTTGGTTTCCGGCACGCAGATAAAGCTTCCCTTTCCGGGCACGGAATAAATATAGCCTTCGTTGGACAAGAGGGAAAGGCTCTTGCGTATGGTCATCCTGCTGGCGCGGAATTCCCGCATCATCGCGGATTCCGAATCCAGCATATCTCCTGGCTTGTAGGCTTTTTCTTTTATCTTTTTCTTAATGC
>JAIRZR010000219.1 GCA_031267155.1 Prevotellaceae bacterium
TGTGAAATTATTTGGAGCCTGTTGCGGAGCATGTACTGCAGGGGCAATAGTTTTGAATCAATTTAATATGAGCGATTTCAAAGAAGATATTTTTAGTACGAACATAATGTATTTGCCGGGAGTAGGTCCCAAAAAAGCGGAATTATTGTTGAAAGAATTGGAGATTGCAACATTCAAAGACCTGCTCTACTATTTTCCTTTCAGGCATATCGACCGCACGCGATTCTGCACTGTCGGGGAAATAAATCCCGATTTGCCGTACATCCAGCTCTGCGGCGAAATCGTATCGGCTAATGTCGAAGGACATGGGAGGGGCAAAAAGCGGCTTGTTCTCCGCTTTGCCGACGGCACGGGAAGCATCGATCTTGTGTTTTTTCAGGGTCTGGCGTGGATAAAGGAAAAAGTCAAGCCCGGACAGAAATACATTGTATTCGGCAAGCCGAATGTCTATAACGGACAGATAAGCATGGTGCATCCCGAGATTGACAGTCCCGAAGCGGAAGGTAAAAATTCCGGCGTCTTTTCGACAAATATCAACGGGATTTACAGCTCGACCGAAAAACTGCGAAACGGCTATATGGGAAATAAAGTGTTGGTAAGACTGATGTTAAATCTGCTTAATATTGTTTTACACAAAATACCGGAAACCCTGCCCGACTACATTCTGAACAGGTACAAACTCCTGTCCCTGCCCGAAGCGCTGCTCAACATCCATTTTCCGCAAACTCAGGAACTGCTCGACCGGGCGCGCAACCGCCTCAAATTCGACGAGCTGTTCTACATCCAGCTGGGAATACTGCATCACAGGGCGGCAAAAATAAGTGTCAGCAAAGGACTTGTGTTTGACCGGATCGGGGAACATTTCAACTATTTTTTCGCAAACAATTTGCCTTTTCAACTCACTGCGGCGCAGAAAAGGGTTATCCGCGAAATGAGGCAGGACATGGGCAGCGGAAAGCAAATGAACCGCCTGCTGCAGGGGGACGTCGGCAGCGGGAAAACCCTGGTTGCCCTGATGATCATGCTGATAGCAGCCGACAACGGGTATCAGTCGTGCCTGATGGCTCCCACCGAAATACTGGCTACGCAGCATTTCGAATCCCTCATGCAGTTCCTGAAAGAAATGGACGTCAAGGTAAGCCTCCTGACCGGCTCCACAAAAAAGTCCGTGCGCACGGTTCTTTTCAACGAGCTGGCTGAGGGAAAAACCAGTATCCTTATCGGAACGCATGCCCTGATCGAAGATAATGTGCAGTTCAAAAACCTCGGGCTGGTGGTTATAGACGAACAGCACCGTTTCGGAGTTGAGCAAAGGGCAAAATTGTGGAACAGGTACAATACTCTGCCGCATGTGCTTGTAATGACGGCAACGCCCATACCGAGAACGCTGGCAATGACTGTGTACGGCGATTTGGATGTGTCGATTATAGACGAATTGCCCCCGGGCAGGAAACCTGTTACGACACTGCTGTTCAACGACAGCAAGAGGCTGAGGGTTTTCGGATTCCTGAAAGAGCAGATAAAACAGGGACGGCAGATTTATGTGGTGTATCCCCTGATAAAGGAATCGGAAAAAATGGATTACAAGTATCTTGAAGACGGATACGAAAGTATAGTGCGCGCATTTCCTTCGCCCGAATATATTACGGTGGTGGTACACGGTCAAATGAAAGCCGCGGACAAGGACTTCTCAATGAATCTGTTTGTCTCGGGAAAGGCTCATATTATGGTTGCTACCTCGGTTATCGAGGTAGGGGTAAATGTTCCGAATGCTTCGGTGATGCTTATCGAAAGCGCCGAGCGTTTCGGTCTTTCGCAGCTGCACCAGCTGCGCGGACGGGTTGGCAGGGGCGCCGACCAGTCGTACTGTTTGATGATGGCCGGCTACAAACTGAGTCGGGAATCCCGTAAACGTCTGGAATTGATGACGGCTACCGGCGACGGCTTCAAAATAGCCGAGGAAGACATGAAAATGCGCGGTCCGGGCGATATCGAGGGAACACAGCAAAGCGGATTGCCCTTTAAATTGAGAATAACCGATTTAAGCAAAGACGGCGAACTGCTCGAAGCTGTCAGGAAAATCGTCGCGTCGATTTTGCTTCAGGATCCTGATCTCAGTCATGACGAAAACAAAGTACTCAAGGCCGGTCTCGAAAGCGCCGCGCCACAAAAGGATTTCAGCAAAATATCATAGGGCAGGACTTCCCATTATCAAATCTATCGCCGGACGGTTATCCCGTGCGTTCCCGGCGAAAGCGTGCGTTTCGGCTGCCACATCAAAGGCGACCGTCGATTCTATTTCCTGAAAGAATACAAACTGAAAATTACGGATATTTCATGTAACTAAAAAACAACGGGATATCATACATGGAGACGTTCCGGTATTGTGGCATTGATTTCCCCAACAGCATCAACAAACAGTTGAAATTTGATTTTTGATGCCATTTATTTGTATTTTTTCAATTAAGCTATACCACGCGCGGGGCAGTTTTGTGCATTGCAGACTGACGCCGTAAGGCGTCAAATATGGATAACCCCGAACAAGCGAAGCACAGTTCGGGGTACAGCATACATCTCTCCACGACTCCGTAAGGACTTGAATCAAGCGCAAGCTTGAACAATTTCTTCCCATCAAGCCAGCAGGGAATTGAACTCCTTCGGAGTTCTGACAGAGTTTTGACGGTTTACCCCGAGCTGCGCTTCGCTTGCACGGGGTTATCAAAATTGGACGCCTGCGGCGTCAAAAGACACGAAGCGTCTCTATATTTTTATATCACAATTTTAGCCCGCGCGTGGTATAACAGACATTACCACCATACCTGTTTACCGTTTTCGTACGTAAAAATGCGTTCATCGATGCCACGGGTACAGTTGTGCAGCAGAAACAGTGCGCCGACAGGACAGTTTTCGAAAGAAACATGCACACTGTCGGCAATTTTCCGTCCCAGAGAGCTCCAGCCCTTACCGTCCCAGTATTTCAGCTCATATTCGTCGCCATAAGTTACGATATTGCCGTCGGAACGGGGCATATACAATATACGATCAATATTTACCGGTTCACCGAAATCAAGTCCCACCCAGGAATCCGACACATCAAATGAACTGAAACATGTTAGAGGGTCGCCATCGAACGCGTATATTTTTGCATAATCTTTGTCTTCTTCCATTGAGCCGATAATTTTTCCCTGTCCGGTAATGTTTTTCCCGTACTGGAAAAAAATCAGTTCCGCAATGCTGCACCGTCCTTCCGGCGCGGAGTAGCAACGCCAATAACGGTATTTCGTTTTCAAAGTATCCAGCAGCAGTTCGCCTGCTTCCGTGCCATATTTCCGGACAGTATGCAATGTAAGCGCATCACTAAAGTCCGCTTTATTTGCAACCTGAATTTTAGCGCCAAGAATCAGTTTGGCTGGCCATGAAGAAAATCTGAAAGTGGGATATTTGCGAGTGAGTTTCAACGTTTGCCGTTGTGTCACATCCGGAACAATCGGTTTTATTTCGCCGGACAGTGTCAGTATAAAAGGCAAAGCGGCAGGTACAAGCTGCTGTTCTGCCGTCATGCACAGGGGTAAATAAGCTACGTCCTTTCCCATCTTTTCAAATATAGCTTTTTTACCGCTTATTTTACCCCAGTGTACCGGTCTCCAGCGGGCATTGTTGAATACGGACAGGTATGCATACTGTCCATGCTGTATATCCAGATTTACAGTAAGGTCATCGGTATGTAAATATTCGTCCGTAACATCAGTAATATGTATGTTGCGGAGTAATGCGGGAACACTTTTTTCCGACATATTTAACTTCTCAAGTTTCGGATTGATGGCATAACAGTGTCGAAATACTTTAGCTATAGGAGTTCCTATATAGGAATTTTCCAGAATGTCAAGCCCCTGAAAGCAACGGTTTTTACCCGTATCATCCAATAATATGCACCATGCATGAGCCGAATTGCGATTAGGCCATAAAGGAGTAAAATCTATCATCGCCGGAATGCCTTTTGCCCGCAACACTGCCACGTTAGCAATATTGCTGTCGTCACAGTCCTTTTTTAACAGAGTGTGCATCAAACTGTGCATGCGCCTTATCGGATATTGACCGCACACATCAATATATCTTTTGGGATTCAATTTTATCAGTTCCTGCTGGACAGCGTAACATGACCAGTATGCCGAGTGATAGGAATGCCCGTCGCACGGCAAATATTGCAAATCGCCATATTCAGAGCCGGAAAAATATTCCCGCCAGTTGTCAAGTGTCTGACATTCCGAGACTTTATACGGAAGCAGGTATTCGCAAAATTCTTCGAAATTGAGATGAGTAGCCCAATTTCCGTTTTGCCAGTTATCAAATGCGCGGTCGATATTGTCTATAAGATAAGAGGCGGTAATAATCTGCAAATCCTGGACTGGAGGAAACGAATCCGAATATTTGGCAACAATGGTTTCGTAAATGTCGGCAAGTTCCCCGGTGCCAAGTTTGGCATGCAGGTTCACCGAATCTATTTCATCGTAGTATTTCTCTACATACTCCCGGTTTTGATACGAAACATGTCCGGGCATGTTTGCGATAAGGAACTGCGTCGCTTTCAGTTTCAGCGGCTCATTTTTGTAATGGTACAGTACCTTTTCCAGTTCGATGCGGTTGTCGCCGGATATCAGCAATGCCTGTTCCAGCATGTCCGGCAACTTTGTGCAGCCTGCCGCCATGATTAACAAAAATAATAATACACAATTTTTCATGATTACATAATTTATAATATTTAAAAAAATCTCTTCTATTGATATTTACCGGTGTCGCGAATCCCTTACATAGTCGCCTGCCATATAATAATTGTTAATTTTCATTTATCATTGTTAATTGTTAATTATTCATTGTTAATTGAATAAGTTCTTTTCTCATTTTCTTCACTGCTGTGGATTCAACTTTTGGCGATTTGGTCAGGACAATGTTTATCTCTGCTTCCATTTTCTCTTTCAGACCCATTTCATGATACAGTTTTGCAAGAAGATAATGGGGATACAGGAGGTTTGGGACAAGGTTTGCCGCTTTTCTGAAATTTTGTTCCGCAAGTTCATATCTTTTCTGAACTTGATAATTTTTGCCCATTATGTTATACAGTCTCGGATCGCAACTGATTCGCATTGCATGTTGCAATATTTCATTGCTTTTTTCATACTGTTCCGATTGCGACAGAATGTTGGCATACTTAAACAAAAAACTTATTTCATCCTGCAAGTAAGGATATTGTTTGGCATATTCTTCTATGGCTTCACTGTTATTCATGCTGTACGACATTTGTTTCCATTGTTTATATGCGTAATGTAAAGGACATATTTTATATGCGCACAAAGTGATTACTACAGACGCCGCAACGAGAAAAAAAAGTCCGCAAAACGAAGTTCGGCGTAGCCAATTGAACGAAATTTTCCGTGTTTCATCAATTTTTCTGTTATCTGCCATACAAAGCGCCGACAAGAACACAAAAGCTATTGCAAAAGGCAGTACATTAAATGGATACGACATCGAAGCGAATATCAGCAACGAAACAAGCGAACCCGTCGGAAACAAGTTCCTGTTTTTTATTCCCAAATACAAAACATAAAACACGAAAGCAAGAAAAACAAGAAACGGCACAATTCCTGTTTCGATACATATCTGCAAATATTCGTTGAAAGCATATTCCACTCCTGTTGCCACATATTCTTCTCTTTCGGTACCTGCGTTCGAAGCGAAATATGCCGCTTGCATTTCGCCGTAACTTCCTCCGAAATTGCCCAAACCTACTCCCAACGGATGTTGCCTGATAGTTTGAACGGCAATTTTCCATGTAAATGCACGACCTGAAGCCGAATCTTTTTTCAGTAAAAACAATCCGACCATTGCGACAGCAAACAGTATGACAGCAGCAAACGAAAGAATAACAATTTTTTTCCTGTGTTTTTTGAAATAATCCGAAATTTTTTTATTCTGCAAACCATGTATTATTCCAATAAAAGCTGAACCGCCCAATGCTGCCAACCATGAAGCGCGACTCATGGCAGCAGGCAATACCAATATTATACACAAAACGGTCAGGAGTGATGAGATAGGAGTTATGAGTGATGAACTTTGTGTAACTTCGTGCCCTTTGTGGTTAATAATTCCTTTGAGGCTAAATCCCAGCGCCATAGGAAAAACCATCGCAAGCCAGCCGGAATACGGTCCCGGATTAAAGAACGAACCGGTAATTTTAAACAACCCGTGCTGCGAATCTGCAAATCCGTACAATTGCCTCAATCCCCATATCGCTTCAACCAAACCCGTAACAACAAGAAACACACAACACAGTCCGTATAACAATTTGCTTTTGTCCGAAAGAAATATCCTCAAGTAGAAATACAGCAACATCAAAAATAACAATAACATACATTTGTTTGTTAATCTGTCGGTGTGACTTAGAGTTATCCCGACAGCTGCACACGAAAACAGGAATATCAACAAATCGGGTAAATTGAAACTCAATTTTTCTCTGCGACTTATTATAGCCGCCGGAACAGCAATGACGGCAAGCAAAACCATAGACGCATAAAACCAAAAGTATTTATCATATATATTATCGTCGATGTCCGCATCTTTGCCGATAATCAATACTGTAGAAAGAACCGCCAAAATAAGGAGATTCAACAGTATCCGTATTGTTATTGTATATATACGAATCATTGGCGTTCGGCAACTCCGTTCAGTATATTATCTCTGATATCATATCTGTAAATCATTTCTTCCCCCAAAGGCGACACTGCATACATAAATCCACTGTCGAAATCCACCGTAAAATCTATAATTTGTCTATCCAAAATAAGTTTACATACCGGATTTCCATTCCAGTCCATAATATGAATTTCCATAACATCACCACCGTTGTACAAAGCACATATCAGGTTGTCGGAACAACAGGAAATGGTATAAAAAACCTTACGATTATCCAAAGATTTGACATACTCATAATCGAGTAAATAATCGTTTTCGGTAACGGAAATACTTTTGTCCGGATGAACAATATCCAAAATGTCAAGCTGATCCAAGCATCCTGCAGTGGTAACAATTTTGCTTCCGTCAGGTTTTATACAGTCAAGTAGCGATATCATATTTTTAAATTGAATATCTTCCGTAATGGGATAGTTAAACATATTTATTTCATCTGTTACTTTTTGTTCTACAGGATTATATTTGAAATATGATACGGTTTCCCTGTACATGTCGTAAGATTTTATCAACAGAAGCGTATCACTGACATAGAGAACTTTTTCAGGTTCTACAATTTCAGCATTCGAATAATTTGCCGTATATCTTATCGACAGACGCCCTTCGGGGTCATTTATGCTTTCGGGTATATTTATGACTTTTATTCTTCTGGAACCCCAATCGTCTATCACAAGATAAGGAGAACGGACTTGGCTGAATAGCGGCTGTATGAAATCGTTGGGACCCTTACCCTTGCGAAAAAAGTTGCCTATAAGATTCAAACTTTCCAAGTCATAGATTCGGGCGGAATATTCCTGTTTGTAAAGACCTGTAATAAGATACCGGTCAATTACCATAACTTTATTAACACCTAATGAATCGACATTTATGTGTTCGCCTGCGACCTTATATTCCTTTTCGAACCGTACGGTTTTAATACTGCCGATACAAAAATTTTTTTTGTCGGAACAGCTGTCTAAGGCTGTGACAACAAATAATAACACTAAAAATAATCTGATATTTTTCATTTTTTTACTCCTTTTTTCTACCACTCACCTTTTCACTACCACAATCATTAGCGTTCGGCAACTCCGTTCAGCATATCTCTGATATCGTATCTGTAAATTCTTTCTTCCTCAAAAGATACTGCATACATAAATCCGCTGTCGAAATCCACCATAAAATTCATAATTTGTCTATCCAAAATAAGTTTACATACCGGATTTCCATTCCAGTCCATAATATGGATTTCCATAACATTACCACCCACAACATCACCACCGCAGTACGAGGCACAGATCAGGTTGTCGGAGCAACAAGAAAAGAGATAAAAACACCTGTCATCATCTCCTAAAGATTTGATATACTCATAATCGAATAAATAGTCGTTTTCGGTAACGGAAATACTTTTGTCCGGATGAACAATATCCAAAATGTCAAGCTGATCCAAGCATCCCGCATTGCTAACAATTTTACTTCCGTCGGGTTTTATACAGTCGGCTAATGTTGCTATATTTTTATATCTGATATCTGCCGTAATGGGATAGTTAAACATCATTATTTCATCCGTTACTTTTTGTTTTACGGGATTATATTTGAAATATGATAAGGTTTCCCTGTCTCTGTCAAAAGATTTTATCAGCAGAAGCGTATCATTGACGTAGAGAACTTTTACCGGATCCGCAATTTCGGCATTCGAATACTTTATTGTATGCCTTGTCGACAGACGCCCGTCAATATTATTTATGCTTTCGGGTATATTTACGACTTTTATTCTTCTGTAACCCCAATCGTCTATCACAAGGTAAGGAGAACGGACTTGGCTGAATATCGGCTGTTTGAAATCATCGGGACCTTGCCCCTTGCGAAAAAAGCTGCCTATAAGATTCAAACTTTCCAAGTCATAGATTTTGGCAAAATATTCCTGACTGTAAAGACCTAAAATAAGATATCGGTCAATTACCATAACTCCATTAACACCTATCGAATCAACATTCAAATGTTCGCCTGCGACCTTATATTCCTTTTCGAACCGTACGGTTTTAATACTGCCGATACCAAAACTTTTCTTGTCGAAACAGCTGTTTAAGGCTGTGATAACAAATATTACCAATAAAAATAATCTGATATTTTTCATTTTTTACTCATTTTTTTACTCATTGTTTTTTTATGAGTAGGCAAGGGGAAAATTATTTCCCCGCCCTCTCATAATCCGAGCACAAGTTTCCTGTCATGCTCAGGTAGACATCAATCACTCGGTTACTGTGCTGGAGGATTGTAAGTACAAGTCCTTTTAGTACCTGTACCTTTTCTACCGCTTACCTTTTCACAAGGACCACAATCATAATAATCATTGTTGGGTGAATTGGTACTTGAACTGTAACAATCTACTGTATTTCCAGTACCACTAGCAAGCGCTTCCCGATTGTACGAGACGATACTAGATGACTTACTTTGCGTATTCATACGCAGGTTCAACATTGCAGCCGTAATTATACCTGCTGCAAACAAAATCAAAAATAATATTTTTTTCATATTTTTTAATATATATAATTATATTTTTTATTTTCAAATTATTCATTTATCATTCCTTTAATACGTAACATAATTTTCCCCTGTTCATTATTGCAATGAACTATAACAGCCTTGTTAAAATATTCTTTTTTTTCGGGAGTAATTCTTACTCTGATTTCCGTACTTTTACCTATTCCTACCGGTTGTTTTTCCCATTCAGGAACGGTACAGCCGCACGAAGATTCTACCTGTTGAATTACCAAAGGATTCGTTCCTGTGTTTTTCAGTACAAAAATTGCTTCGGACGTCTTTCCTGTTTGCAAGTCTTTTAATTCCATTTCTGCCCGTTCCTGTTCTACGGTGGTTACAAGCGGTTTATCGGATACTTCACTTGTTATGATTTGTTGATACAATTCCATGATTTTAACATTATGGACAGGATTCCCGACAGCTATGACTTTATTGTCGCTGTCCAGCAGAAAACATTGATACATTATATTATCAGGGAATTTGTTCAATCTGTTCAGTTCGTCGTTATTGTCAATATATACCGGGTATATAAACTGTTCGTTTGCGAGTATGGACAATAATTCTTTCTCGCTTTTATTCTGAAAATAAAACAGAAAATCTACTTCGGATTTTAATTCCTCCACGTATGGTTTCCACATATGCAAACGCAGTCTGCAACTTGTGCAACCTGTGGAATCCGTGTAAAGCAGTACCTTATATTTTTTTGGAGCAGTACCGGTTTCTGAAATGTAATTTAACGAGTCTATGCAAATAGCCTTACTGTTTGAAAACAAAACAGTTTTACCCACCCATTCCGCCAAAATCTTATCTATATCCTTTTCTGCTTCGGTTGCCCTGTTATATTTGCAGGCGGTAAAACTCAAAGTTATCAAACATATTAACGATATTCTGATTATTGTTTTCGACAAAAACACCCTCTTCCGGATTACCGGAATTATACCAAAAACAGTTGTAAAACTGTCGGGCATTGTAAGTATCTTTTTTATCGTATTCATTTTTATCATTAATAATTTTACCAATTTTGAGTACAAAGGTAAGAGGTGATTCGCAAATTGATTTCCCAATTTTTGCCACAGCATAAAATTTATTCGCAAAAAATGAGTTTTTTTGAGTTTTTGAGAATTTTTTTTGCGAAAAACGGGAGATTTTTTTGTTGGAAAAGAAGATTGTTATTTTTTGCGAAAAACTGTCATTTTCGATTGGTTTTTTATCATTTTTTGCGAAAAAAA
>JAIRZR010000240.1 GCA_031267155.1 Prevotellaceae bacterium
AACACGGGACTCGCTTCCGCCAAACCGCGAAAGCTGAAACTGTATGTGAACGGCGTTTCCGGCAGCGAACAGGGCGTGTCGGAGTTTGAAGTCTCGCTCAACGATTCGGTGAAGCTCGGAACGGTAACGACTAGACCCGATGTTGCCGAAGCAGTGGAATTTGATATTGAAAACGAAGTCGAACATATCGTCCTGAAGCCGATTCGGGGAAAAATCTCCCTTTGCGGATTGGCGCTGGAAACAGTCAGCAATTGAATCAAAGAACCTTGGCAGTTATGGAACTGTCAGTTTTTTTTGTGACTTGGAAAACGGAAGTATTCGTCCAAATCAAAATAATCCCAAAATGGCCGGATTTGCGGCACAGATTTGTGTTCATTAGAAAGCGTTTTATACGATCGTTCAAATTGGATGTACGACAAAATTCCGCATTTCAATTTCCCTGTGGAGATGAATATCAATAGAACAAGCGTTTATTTTCCGCCGCTTGCACGCGATAGTAGAGCCGAATTCTTACAATGACTCTCGACCGGATTACAAACCAGTCGTCACATTCAACCTCTAATGGGATTATGTTGTGCGTATTACCTTGTTTTTATTGATATTGACGGGCAATTTCGCGGCATATGGAAAACCTGATTCATAATTTTCCCAATGGACGATACCGACTTAATTTTTATCTACTTGCAGCTTTATGGGATTTTTGTCGTACATCCTTCAAATTTAATTCGGTTTATGCAATAAAAAAATATGTATCTTTGCGGCGAAATTATATTAAGTAATTATAAAAATAAATATATCATGAACAGTAATTTAATATGTTTTGACTGGGCAGTGAAACGCGTGCTGCGTCAAAAATCCAACTTTGCAGTTTTGGAAGGCCTGCTGTCCACACTGTTGAATAAAGATATCCGTATCGTGCACATACTGGAAATCGACGACAGTCAGGAAAGCGCCGGCGACAGGTTCAGCAGGATCGATATGCTGGTTAAAGACGGCGATGGAGAATCAGTCATTGTGGAAGTCCGGAACAGCCGTAAATCGAACAATTTCCACAGGATGCTTTACGGCGTGCCGATAGAGATAGGCGGACACATCTCGAAAATCGAGGGGTACGGGAAAGTAAGGAGACTCTATTCGGTGAATATCGTTTACTTCGACCTGGAACAGAGCGAAGATTATGTATATTGCGGGCGTCCGGTATTTACAGGTACCCATAATAAAGACGAACTGAAACTGTCGGACCGTCAGCGCGAGCAGTTTACCTGTAGACACACCGGCGATTTATATGTGGAATATTATGTTATCTGCATCAATAAATTTAACAAGGACGCTGTTAGCTCCCTGGACGAATGGATATCATTCCTGAAAACCGGCGGGATTCCCGAAAATGCCGGAGCCAAAGGACTGGCCGAAGCCCGCGAATGTCTGCGTGAAGACCGGCTGAGCAAAGAGGAACAGGCGGAATACAGTGCATACATGGAATCGCTGCGGAAGGAAAAAAGCGAAATCCCTGATAAGCATTCGCAGGCATCCGACATTACAGTATAAACAATGGATAAGCAATATACGGTACATGTGCAGTCGCCTCTGGGACTGATAGAAATCAGGGCAGACGGGAAATATGTTACTTCAATACGCCTGATTAAATCCGCGGATGTAATTTCACCGGATAAGGATTCCGGCGAATTTCTGCCGCATGTCAGGCAGTGCATCGCCGAACTGGATGAATATTTCGCAGGAGTGCGCAGGGATTTTACCGTTCCCATAAAACAAAGCGGAACGGAATTTCAGCAAAAAGCGTGGCTTCAGCTGCTCAAAATCCCGTACGGAACAACAATATCCTATATCGAAATGGCAAGACGGATGGGAAACAGCAAATTGACGCGCGCCGTGGGCGGAGCGAACCACCGGAACAAACTCTGGATTGTCGTACCATGCCACAGGGTTATCGGCGCCGACGGCAGCCTTACCGGATATGGCGGAGGCCTTGAATGTAAACAGTGGCTGCTGCAGCACGAAGCAAACAACAGCAAATAAATCGCTGATTCCATACGAAAATGACCGACAGACCGATAGGTATCTTTGATTCCGGAGTGGGAGGATTATCCGTGTGGCAGGAGATTGAGCGTTTGCTGCCAAACGAATCGATTGTCTATTATGCGGATAATGCAAACTGTCCTTACGGGGAAAAGACGCGGGAGGAAGTAATCCGTCATTCCGCGAAGGTCGCGCAGTTTCTTGTCGATAAGGGATGCAAGATAATAGTTGTAGCATGCAACACGGCAACTTCGCAGGCAATAGACTGCCTGAGAGAGACTTTCGAAATCCCGTTTGTTGGAATTATCCCGGCAGTGAAACCGGCTTCAATAAATTCAAAGACAGGAGTTATAGCGATTCTGGCTACCGCCGGTACCCTTAAAAGCGGAAAATTCAATGAGGCAAGGCAGGAATTTTCGGGAAATACGGAAATAATTCCTGTCGAAGGCGGCGAACTGGTCGATATTGTGGAAAAGGGACTTCAGGGAACAAAACTGTCCGAAAAGATATTGCATAAGCATATTGACCCGCTGATGGAAAGGCATATCGACCATCTGGTACTGGGCTGTACTCATTTTCCTTTTCTTATTGACGATATAAAAAAGATAACAGGCAACCGCCTTGTTCTGGATAATCCGGCGCCGGCAATAGCAAAAAGAACAGAGTTTATCCTTGAAAACGAAGGCTTAATGGCATCCCCGCTGAATGAGAAACAGGTCGTTTTTTTTTCGTCCGGAGATATTGGAATGCTGAAAAATATGGTTGAAAATATTATCGGCTTCAAATCCTGCACAGGTTTTTATGGGAACAGTTAAGATACGAAATAAACAGAATGTAACAGTTTCACGATACTGCGATTTTTTGTGCCTGCATGTGTACCGGGAGGGTATCCGCTTCCAGTACCTGCATCGTTTGCCCTGTGCTAATGATTACGCTATTTCAGAGCTATTTACAATCCTTATGCTATTGATTCCAGCCCTTGACCTGACGGCTACGTCTTAAAAGGGTTGAGACGGGAGATAAACGGTTTTCCATTGATATTGATGCCCTACGGGTGGATGTTAAAAATCCAAGTACGAATTTTTAAATTTGCACCCCATAAATTATGATATGAGACTGTTTTTCATCCCGGAAAACGGCTTGAAAAGCCGGACTTTCATAACTGCAGGTCAGCGACCTGCGGAATCTGTACGCAGATAAAATTGCCTGAAAGGCAGAACTTTTGGAGTTAAAAGCTAAAAACTAAGAGTGCTGGCGCGCGTTAGCTAACTTTTAACTTTTAATTTTTAGCTCTAAAAGTCCTGCCTTGCAGGCAGTGGCCGGAAGGTGACCGTTTTCCGCAGGTCGCGACCTGCGGTTATGAAAATAAATCCCTTCGGGCTATCACGCCTCAAGAAATTTTGAACGAATATTTTTTGAAACAATAACCGGATTTTTAACATCCCACCCTTCGGGTGGGGTGTTAAAAATGTAGATATTTAATATTATTTATTCGTACCTTTTTAGTACCTTTGCAAAAAAAATTCAGGTATGAATACAATAGATTGGAATGGCAGGGCGT
>JAIRZR010000269.1 GCA_031267155.1 Prevotellaceae bacterium
TTCGTTCAGGAAAAAAGCATTGACATGATAACGCTGACAACCTACAAACACAGCATGATAACCCGGATTTTTAACCCCAGCATCGCCCGTAAAATGCTGTTCCACACAAACACAGCACTCCTTGTAATACCGAAAGTATAACCAAACAGTTCAATCCATCACCGAATCCTGAAATCCCCTGCCTGTGCCCAATATCAATATGCCCCACGAAATACCGAAGCCGGACAGAATCGCGCAGACTTTGTTCTGCCTGATGGGATGATAGATTTCCCGGAGTATTTCGATGTTAACCCAACTTGGCAATCATGTTGATGTAACTACCATATAAACAGCGGCATCTATTTTCAGTATTTCATTTATGGGGGACTACGGCTTTTTTTCTCATATGTGGATTTGACTGTTTAAAATTGAGCGCGCTGTATATCATAGCCGCCTGTTGATTCGCCCGCGAGGGTTGACGTATGATCAGGCTGTCTCTGTTTTCAAGTTTCATTCGGGTGGTGACGAGCGTTTGCGATGACATGATATTACGGATATGCCTCCAGTCATGCCGGATATTTTTCTTTTTCAGCTCTTCTCTTATAGCATGTACCAGCTGGTAAGCAATGATACCGATAAACAGGTGCGCCTCCGTATTGATATCCTTCTGATGGAATATCGGACGTATATCCAAATCGGTTTTCAGGCAGCGAAAAGTACTTTCAATCTCACGTATAATGTTATATATTTCCCACATAACATCTTCTGTCAGCGTATCTGTCGAGCATCTGACAAAATAAAGACTCCCGGGATTACTCTTTTCGTTCCTCTTCCATGTCATGGAAGTAACCGTTTTAGTTGTGGATACCTGCAGCTCCATATCGTACAGCTTGCTGACAGAGGGATATTTTTCAGTAGCGCGGCCAATCCGGCGGTTAACCTTATCTTCCTGTTTGACGCCTCTTTTCTTTGACAGGGAAGATTTTATTGATTCGAGGTATTGCTCATACCGCGCCGTTAATTTTTTATTGACAGACTCTTCTTTAACCTGTTTTTGATGGCTCTTCACAGACAGATACATATCAGTCTGTTTTGGATTACAGCTCTTTACTTTCTGTATTTCTATCGGATTGCCGCGATTATCGCTAATGGTCATCAGCGAAGAATCTTCTGCGGGAAGGCAGGCTGCAAGCGCAGAACGGGATATGCACACATAATCATATTTTTTTTCTTTAAGCAGGGACAGACTGGCTTCGGTGGCGATGCCGGCGTCCATGACTACTGCCGGATGAGTGTCAAACAGCGCCTGCTGCTGCCTGCCTGCCGATTCCAGTTCGGACAGTATTTCATTGAGCGTACCCGCTTCGCTGATATTACCTGCGTAAAATTTACTTTTGCAGCAGAAGCCTTTTTCATCTGTCAACATAGCTGAAGAAATCAGCCTGGCATCACTGCGCTTCTCCTTACTGCGCCCGAAGCGGGCCTTTTCACTGTCCTCTTTACGCCCCTCAAAGTAAAAGTTGGTCAGGTCGAACAGCCTGATTTGTCGCCTGCCTGCATACTTTGAATGAAAATAATTAAACAGAAATGCCTCTATTTCCGATTTATGTTTATACAGGCAGCGGGCGGCGGCATACAGCTCCCTGTGATCAGGATATTTGGAAATACCTGATATTTCGCATAGCGAACTCTCGGACGACAGCCAGCGGCTGCTTTCCAGTTCCGATGAGGGATGAACCATGCGGCAAATAATTTCCGACAGCATTAACGCAGCCATACGCTGACTGCCAGCCAGCTGCGACAGAAAACCGGTCAGTCCGCAATGATCCGACATCTGTTTGCCCAGCCATTCACATCCAAATGTCCGGCTATCTTCATTTTCCACGGAGTTCACATCTACCTTTTGAATATCCGCACTGTATTCATTCTGTTCCGGGTCTGATACCGGAGCCGTACAGTCGAGTAATTTTTCTTTGACGATGCGTCTGTAGATGTATTCGGCAGTTTTTTCTACCTTTTCAGGAATATTGGCAAACAGCAGATTTTCCCCTTTCAACTTCTGCTCTACCCTGTCACACAGTAATTTGTGATATTCATGCGGAACATCTTCCAGTCTTCCCAAATTCAGAATGCTGCGGTGACGCACCTTATTATCAATACGGTATGATTCACACAGGCGGTAAGTGAAATATACTCTGCCTTTTTTCAAATTACTTTTATCTATCTTCTTAATAAACATGATATTATATTAAAATCCCACTGTAAAACTTGCCGCAAAGATAATACATTTTTTCGACGCCAACAATACAAATGAAAATATTCTGGGACTACAAACGACTTTTCAAAAACCACAATTTCACAATATGCTTATTATAACCTGTTTGTAAATCGAACGCATACGCAAACTAACCCGTTTCCTCACATTTTCGGGGTAATTTCTCCCAAGTTGGGTTAATGCTCATAAATCAATACGGATATTTTTATACGGCTCGTTTTTTCTCTTTTTTATTCAGGAAAAAGGAAATAATCGCCATTACAAAGCAGATGCCACTCAATAGCAGCATTGGAGACATCATCGTCATGAGGTCAAAAGAACGCAGATATTCCTGTTTTATGAAGACAGCGCCACCGAATATTATGAAGACGCCAATACTAAACAGTTGTTCATGTTTGTCAAAATAGTAGAATAATATTTTTTACTTATCCCGGCTATTTGTTTATCATCGTTCTCGTCCTTGACATGAATGCTTAATGTACCCGTTTCCGTATTTAAATCATATTTGTCAATATCATCCCATTCTAATTCCCATTTAAAAACATAACGTATTCCTTTATTGCTAATGGTAAGGATTTTTTGAAAAAAGACACTAATAAGAAATGATTTATCAACTAATACCGGGTATGGGGAAGCGGCCTTCGACGTACTCCGGCACGGGGCCCATCTCATATTTTGTCGGACCGTAGCGCAGGTCGGATGCCATTATTTCGTCCCATGTAACCGTTTTGCCCGAATAGGCCGATTCGCGTCCCATCATGGCTATCATTGACGAGTAAGCCAGATCTTCTCCCTGATTGATCGGTTTATTCAGCCGGATGGATTCTACCAGATGGACATGTTCCTGTTCGTAGGGGTTTTTAACGGGATTGTTTTCCTTATCGAGTTTCCAGATTATGTTTCCGTCCCTGTCCACAATCCGGCTATCCCCCCAGTCGTTTAAGATTGCTACGCCCTTCGTGCCGTAGATTTTTTCGCTTATCTCGTTGGTGCAGCCGTTCATCTGGCGGTTGGTAGCCAGCATCGTCTTACTGTCTGCATAGACGTATTCCATACTGAAA
>JAIRZR010000284.1 GCA_031267155.1 Prevotellaceae bacterium
GTGATAGCCGGGGAAACGGTCAGCGAAAGGAACGATTTTGTGGAAAAGCTTACCCACGACAGTTATTTCATTCAGGTCGGGAGAATAAAAAATAACCGCTACGGCACGCATCTCGAAAAATTGCTCAGTATATTCGAGCAGTCAAATTTCGTTTCCGACAACTCGGAAGTATTGAAGGAATACCGGCATAATCCGGATGTTGAAGAGATAAAAATCATTACCGGCATTCTCCATGAAATGGGAGCGGACCCCGAAGAACGCAAGCGGATAGAAAACGAAGCAGAATTTGTCCGCACCATCGACGCCACTTATGGCATTCAAATCAGGGAACAGGCTAAAATTATCGAAGAACAGAATAAATCGCTCGAAGAAAAGGATAAAATAATAAAAGGGGATAAAAAATCGCTTGAAGAAAAGGATAAATCGCTCGAAGCGCAGACTAAATCGCTCGAAGAAAAGGACAGGGAAATTGCAGAACTGAAACGTCTTCTTCAGGATAAACAGCTTGAATAAGTTTACAGAGGAATTTGTCGTACACCCGTGTTAATTAATATATATTATGAATAAGATTATGAAAAAAATTACAGGACTGCTGATTATTATTGCAATATGTTCATGCAGCAATTTGGAAAAGGACTTGATGGACGATATATGTTTGCGTCTTGATTCTCCTGCAAAAGTCTATACCGAATCCCTGCCTCTCGGGAACGGTCGTCTGGGAGCAATGATATTTGGGAATCCCGATATCGAAACAATCGCGCTGAACGAAATATCACTCTGGTCGGGAGGATATCAGGACGCCGACAGGGAAGATGCAAACCGGCATCTGAAAGAAATTCAGGATCTGCTGCTCGCAAAAAAGAACAGCGAAGCTCAATCGCTTATGCAGAAAACTTTCGTATGCAAGGGACCCGGCTCGGGTAACGGAAGGGGCGCTGAGGGCGAATATGGCTGTTACCAGATGTTTTCGGACTTAAATATCGAATGGGACGATAAGAGCGAATACACAAACTACGAACGTGTTCTGGACATCGAAGACGCTGTCGCCTGCGTATCGTGGAGCAGAAATGGCGTTGACTATCAGATGAAAGCCATCACCGATTTCGACAGGGACAGGATACACATCAAAATAAAATCGTCGAAACCGGGAGCGATCAATCTCAAAACTTCCTTCAACCGCAAAGAAAATGCAAAGTCGTACATAAAAGACAGGCGTCTTATCCTTGAGGGACAGTTGCCCTTCGCTGAAAAAAAGGGAATGAAATTTGCCGCTTTGGCGGACATTATCCTCAAAGGAGGCGAACTTGCCGACGAAAATTCAGTCTTGAAAGTGAACAATGCCTCCGAAATGGAAATCGTCATATACGCAATGACCAATTTCGATTACGGGTACAAAGGTCTGAAAGCAATTGATCCTTTGACGGAACTCCTTAAAACCAATATCCCCGACAAATTATCCTTCGACAGGGACGTAAAAATCCATTCGAAGCGCTTTGGCGAATATTTCAACCGCTGCCGCTGGTATTCGCGTCTCGAACAGGATAAAAAAGACAGATTTACCACAAACGAAAGGCTGATCAGATACGCGAATGGAGACAAAGACCCCGAACTGGCAATACTTTACTTCAATTTCGGACGGTATCTGCTTATCTGCTCATCGCGTCCGGGACTGCTTCCCGCAAACCTGCAGGGCTTGTGGGCGCACGAATACAGTACTCCATGGAATGGCGACTATCATTTGAATATAAATATCCAGATGAATTACTGGCTCGCCGAAGCAACGAATCTTGCCGAACTCGCCGAACCGCTGCACCGTTTCACCGCTGCACTGCAGGACAACGGGACGAAGACTGCGAAGGCATATTACGATGCTCCCGGCTGGGTGGCGCACGTGATCAGCAATCCATGGCTTTTCACTTCGCCGGGCGAGAGCGCCTACTGGGGCTCGACGCTCACCGGAGGCGCATGGCTGGCTTCACATCTGTGGGAACATTTCCGCTATACGGGAGACGTGGAATTTCTCAAGCGTTACTATCCTGTTATCAAAGGAGCTACCGAGTTCCTTAATTCCATACTCATCGAAGAGGAACATGGCTGGCTGGTTACCGCCCCCTCCAATTCTCCCGAAAACTCCTACATAACTCCCGATGGCTACACGGGGCAGACATGCATGGGACCGACTATGGACATGCAGATATGCAGGCAGCTAATGCATGCAACTGTAAAATCGTCCGAAATACTTGGCATAGACAGCGATTTTGCCGGCAAACTCAGGGAAAGAGTTCAAAAACTTGCACCAAACAGGACAGGCGCCAGGGGCGATCTCAACGAATGGCTCGAAGACTGGGAAGACGCCGAGCCGCGCCACAGACATGTTTCGCATCTGTACGGTCTGCATCCTTATGACGAAATAATGCCCGAACAGACTCCCGAACTTGCCGCCGCAAGCAAAAAGACTCTGGAAATCCGTGGCGACGAAGGTACGGGATGGTCTAAAGCCTGGAAAATCAATTTCTGGGCGCGCCTGCACGATGGGGATCATGCCTTGAAGCTGTTCAAGGGACTGCTTGTTCCGGTACATAATCCCGGAGGCGTAAAATATTCTTCGGGAGGGACATATCCGAACCTGTTCTGCGCCCATCCTCCGTTTCAGATTGACGGCAACTTTGGCGGAACGGCGGGACTTGCGGAAATGCTGCTCCAAAGTCATGGAGACGATGAAGTTATACGCTTCCTCCCGGCTCTGCCAACTGACAGCGACTGGGCTAAGGGAGAAGTTCGCGGTCTGATGGCAAGGGGAAACATGTTCGTCGACCTCAAATGGGACAGCCATAAACTGAACGAAGCAGTACTTTCTCCAAATAAAACGGGGAAAATCACGGTACTTGTCCCGGAAGGCATGACTTTCGACTCGAAAAAGTTCGATAAAGCCGAAGCGGTCTCCATCGACGCGGTTTCCGGCAAAAAAATAATCATTAAAAGAGATTTATGATAAGTATAAGAGAAGCTTCCGTGGATGATATTCCACTGATAAACAGTATTGCGTCCGTGGTCTGGCCTGCGACATACTCAAACATGATGTCCGGAGAACAGCTGGCTTACATGTTCAACATGATGTATTCGCCGGATTCGATAAGGACACAGATGACGGAAAAGAAGCACAAGTATTTCATTCTGTTTGACGAAGGCGTCGCAAAGGGATACATTTCCGTGCATACAGTCGAAAACACGATTCTGTATATTGAGAAGATATATGTCCTCCCGACGGCTCAGGGCATGGGCTTCGGCGCAATGCTCATAGACAGGGCAAAGGAGTTTGCAAAAATGCTTTCCTTAGACAGTATGAAACTGAATGTCAACAGGGATAATAAATCGCGACACTTTTACGAACATCTTGGATTCGAAATCGTATCGCAGCGAGACCTGCACATAGGATGCGGATTTTATATGAACGACTATATTATGGAAAAACAGCTGAAAACAGAAAACTAACCGTTTTCTATTCATGCTGTCTCATCCAGATAGAAATTCATTTTATTTTCATGTGCAGACTGTGCTGTTTCTTCCGGTTGGATTTGCTCCAGTTCGGCTTCGATATCCGACGCTCAGTCCAGCATTTGCACGTCCGATTCCTGTGAAGCGATTTACCATTGCAGAAATGCGCCGTATCTTGATTCTCGATTTTAAAGTTCCATACGAAGCGTTACAGAGCCGAGAAACTACCCGAAATGGAGGTTTTTCAAGCCTCAAAAAACCTCCATTTCGGGAGATTTTTCATCATTTTTTGAAGCAAAATTTTAAGACTTGCATAGCGATACAAACTTAAAATTGAATAATGAAAAAAATAACAACCTGCGATTGAATTAATTTTAATTGTCGGTTTTGTATTTTAATGAAATATTATTCGTAGTTTTGCACGATTATTTAGTATTAACACTTAAAGTATGAGGAGGAGGACATCTAATTTAGTTTATGGATTTACGTCATATCGGTACTAACATTAGAGTGACACGAGTAAGCAAAGGGTTGAATCAAGAAAGTATTGCCAACGAACTGGGCATCTCGATCACAGCGTATTCAAAGATTGAAAGAGGGAAGACGAACCCGTCTATCCTGCGTTTGGATCAGATTGCAAAATGTCTGGAAGTTTCAATATTCGATTTTTTAACAGAACCTGAGGTCAAGACTGCTAAAGACAGTATTTCATCGAGTTTGGAGGTTGAGAACATTCTGCTGAAGAAAGAAGTTGCACACTTGAAAGATGTAATTGACAACAAAAACGAGATTATACGTTTGTTGAAGAACGAGTCTTAACAGCTACATGTCACAGGCGTGAAAAAGTTTCATGCCGTTTTATGGTTGCGCCCATTTTCAGCATGGAATGCCCATACAGGA
>JAIRZR010000294.1 GCA_031267155.1 Prevotellaceae bacterium
GCGTCGGCATAAAGGATAAGAAACGTCGCCCACAGTTCGGCGATGTTCAGGGCGCCCGGGTTGTACTTCAACACCAGGTCGCGAAACTCGGTGAACAGTTGAAACCATTCTTCGTTACGGAGTTTGTACAAATTCAATTTTAAAATCTTCATATCTGAAATATTTTACTGGTTTATAAATAGAAAATTATATTATTTATTCTTTTTAAATTCGATCAGCTCAACAGGCGCTCCATCATGCAGTGGCAGTTCATGTTCCTGCCTTGCTTTAAAAATATCTTTCATCTTACTGAATTTATATTGTTTGAAATGTTTATTCGCGTATCAGTCGCTTCGGAGCCTGCCGAAAGGGGCTTGCACCCCTGCAAAACGGTTTCGCCACCTGGCGAAAGAGGTTTACACCCCTGCAGGACGGTTTCGCCACCTGGCGAAAGCAGTTTGCACCCCTGCAAAGTGGTTTCGCCATTTGGCGAAAGAGGTTTGCACCCCTGCAAGACGGTTTCGCTACTTGGCGAAAGCAGTTTGCACCCCTGCAGGACGGTTTCGGCAAGCGCCGAAAGAGGTTTGCCGAAACCGTCGCTGAACGATATGTAAAGGATATCCTGTGCCCGTCCATTCCGCAGGGTTTATTTCAGTGAAATGACGGAGATTGTCTGCACCGGGTCGGCGGCCTGCTTTCCGGAATCGAGGTCGATGTTCGAGACATACACCCTGTCTCCCCGGCGGATACATTCGGAAGGAGTGTCGAGTTCGCCGTTTGCGCCGGTTTCGAAGGCTTTGCTTTTAGCGACTGTCTGCGAAGCGCGGGTTTTCGTGTCTATCTTCAGGACGGCATTGCCGGCGAAATCGGCTATCCAGAGATTGTCCTCGCCGTCGATCTGCATCCCGTCAAGACTCATCGCTCCTTCGGGACGGCAGAAGACTTCGGAAGTCAGCACCTTTCCCTGCGCGTCGAAAGTGTATTTCATCACTTCCACGTCTCCAAAATTGTTTACATACAGGCTGCCCTTCGAGTCGAGACCTATCCCGTTTGCTCCCACGGCCTGTTCCCTGTTTTTCGTTTCAAACGAAAGGATGAGATGCGGGTCGTTCATTCCGCTTACAGTCAGCGTGTCTTCGCCGCTCAGCTCGTCGAGTGTGAAGCGGTACACTCCGCTCATGTATTTGCCGGATGCGCCCAGATTTGTTTCGGCCACGTAGAGGTAATTGCCGCGGCTGGCGATGCCGTTGGAAGCGTTCATACCGTTCACAACCAGCTCGCCACGCTGCGGCTTTCCGTTTTCAATCACAACCCTGATAACGCCTGCCTGGTTCGGCTCATCCGTACAGAACGACTGGTTGTCGGAGACGTACATGTTGCCGTCCGCGGCAAAAACAAGTCCCAGGGGGGAAGCTTTTCCCGTTTTGCTGTTGACGGGCAGCACAAAGAAATCTTCGAGCGTTTCTTCCGGCGAAATCCGCGCAATCTTGCCCGGATGCTTCCATCCGGATGCAACCTGATTGATCGACACGTATATATATCCGTCCTTTCCTATCGTGCATCCGTCGGGACTGCTGTACGATTCGGGCAGGGGTTTCCCGCCAAGCAGGGCGGGCTGTTTCAGTTCCGCGGTCTGGCAGCTGCCGCATGTCAGGCACAGCGCGAACAGTGATAAAACTGCTAAATTTGTCTTCATACCATTATAATATATTATCTGTGTTTAAAAAATTCTATTTCACTCCGTCCCTTACAAGCGGGAAGACCGAAAAAACCTGATTCGAAATCAGCCAGTACGGCACGAAAGTGTGCAGGGTATCGCCCTCTATCGAAAAGTGCAGATGCCCGGAGTCGTCGTGAACCAGCTGTTTTTCGAGGTTTGAAGCCTCAATCTCGTGTGGAGCCTTGTCGCCGCCCACGGAAGCAAGGAGAATCGGGCCGTATTCCACAGCGTAGCGTTCATATCCGGCAACGGTATCGACGCCCGTGTAGCGTGTAACTCTGGGCTTAAGCGGCAAAGTGAAATCGACCCTGTCGCCGTCCGCCCATTTGCGCGAAAGTTCCGCATAGCTGCCGGGCTTGCCGGTGGCGTATTTTTTGCCGTTTACGGATATTTCGACCTTCTGCGCCGCCCACGAGGGTATCCTCACCCGCAGGTTCATCTTTACGGGAAACTGCATGCCGAGGGTCATGCCTACCTGCGGACTGAACGGGAAACTGCCGTCGAGCGTGAGGCTGACGGGCTGTTCCTTCACTTTCCAGCTGATTGTCGAGGGTTCGTAAAGATTGACGTACAGCCCGTCGGAGGCAATGGAATAGATGTATTCCGGGAGCGAGCCGAGGAGGCGCGTTCCCTGTCCCTCGCAGCAGGTGTTTTCCGCTCTCCGCGGATTTTCCTTTTTGCCCTGCATTCTGGCGTGATAGCGTATATATCCGTTGTCCTTCTGGTTGGCCAGAATGACGTTGTAGATTGACTTTTCTATTTCGGCAACGTATTTTTCCTGATTCGGAAACAGTCGGTGAAATCTCTGGTTGAACTTTATCCAGAACACGCTTCCACAAGTCTCGCCCGTATGTCCGTAGGAAGTAAGGTAGTACGAATGTGGCGGATGTGCGTGATCGTCCTTTCCGCGGCTGCGGTTTCCGTGCTCGTCGGCGCTCCACTTGCCTTCGCAGATTGCGATGCTTCCGCCGGGGTGTTCCCACTTGTCGTGAATCAGCTGCCAGGCTCCGAGCATGGCGTCGAGATACGTTTTGTCGCCGGTGGCGAGGTAATGGTCGAGATAGGCTTCGAAGCTCGTGATCAGGTAGCTGTGCGGATCCTGCAGGGGATACTGCCATACGGCTTCGTCGCGTCCGGCAGCGAGTTCGTCCATCCACCAGTCGCAAACGTAGTACTTTTCGGCAACCTGCAGGTCTTCGGGCATACCGACGGGCGACAGGTATGTGCGCGTGCTGGCGATGTGTCCCTGATGGCTGTTGTAGTCCCAGTGCAGCAGTTTTGGCAGCATCTCGTCCCAGCGGTTGAACCAGTTGGCATGTCCGCGCAGCAGTCCGTATGCTTTCGGATTTCCGGCGATGGCGGCATCAATCAGTCCGTGCGTAAGCCATGCGCGGGCATAGTTGGGTTCCTCGCTGCGGGCGCTGTCGGGACGGTAGGGCAGGATGTAGCCGTTGGGTTCGCGGCAGTCCTCGATTCCGTCGATCAGCTCGTTCAGGCGTCTCTCCAGTTCGGGATGCTCAATCCAGCGGAGCGTGTTTCCGGCGCCCATCAGGAAACGTCCGGCGCTCGAGCCTCTCAAGTGTGTATCCCAAAAGCCTACCTGTTTGACCGAATCGGGTTCAAATTCCTTTCCCGCCCTGATGCGGAAAGGCTCCAGCATGTGATTCACCGAAAAGGAATTGAGCAGGTAGGAAATGTTCAGCTCAAGCGCGGATTTGAATACTCCCTTTTCGGAAACAGCGACGCCTTCGGATGGCGTTGCTACCTTTAGCGCAGCGGGTTTCCATGTGGACGGATCACTCGACTGCAGCCGGGTTTTGTACTCGCTTGCAGGCAGGGAATAGTCCAGTGCAGGTTTTTCTTTTTCCGCTCCCGGCGCACAGCCGGCAAACAGCAGGCATGTCAATGCGATTCTAATTGCTTTCATAAATATGCTCCTCTTTATTGTCATTAAAATATGGAATTATACATAATAATTTACGCCGCAAAATTAGACTTTTCTTTTTAAATATGAAAAAATAATAATTCGGGGATGCTTTGAGATAATTTTTTCAAAAGAAATTTAGCTTTTTATTGATAATTAAACGCTACCTTTGCGGGGATTTTTGGCTTGCAATTCCGCCGTCTGCGGAAACGCAATTAAAAGGGAATCAGGTGCAAATCCTTGAACAGACCCGCTGCTGTAAGTTTCGCCAAAGTCTTCGAAAATACTTGAGACCACTGAAAAAGATAATATCTTTTCGGGAAGGGATTTCGGAGATGAAACAAGTCAGAAGACCTGCCGGAAAGAAGTTAAATGCAAGGCTTTCGCGGAATGGAGCCGGACAAATGTCTGTTTTTACATACGGTTTACCGTTTTCCCCCGAAGTCATTTTTGATAGTGTAAATGAAACATTTTTATCTTTTTACGGTCATACTGCTTTTATCCGGAGCAAGCCGTGTTTTTGCCCAGAATATTGATACCGTAAAAGTTTACAATCTCGGCGAGGTTGTGATAGTGGGATACAACACAAGGGAAATTATTCCCGTTCAGCAGCTTCGGGGAAAAGAACTGGAGAATCTGAGCGCTCATTCCGTCGCCGACGCGATACGGTATTTTTCAGGAGTGCAAATCAAGGACTATGGAGGAATAGGGGGATTGAAAACCATCAATATACGCAGTATGGGAAGTCAACATGCCGGTATTTTTTACGACGGTATCGAAATGGGAAATGCTCAAAACGGAATTGTTGATCTGGGGCGCTTTTCTCTGGACAACATGGAAGCCATTTCCATGTATAACGGGCAGAAAAGCGCCATATTTCAGCCGGCTAAGGATTTTGGATCGGCAGGCTCGGTGTATTTGCAGACACGTGTTCCCGTTTTTGCGCCCGACACAAAAAACAATTTCAAGGCGACATTCAAAAGCGGTTCGTTTGACCTGCTGAATCCTTCGCTGCTGTGGGAGAACAGGCTGAATGACAGGTTAAGCGCGCAGTTAAGCGCGGAATACATGCGGACAAGCGGGAAATACAAATTCAGCTACCGGAAAACCGGCGGATACGATACCACCGAAGTCCGGAAAAACGGGGATGTGTATGCATTGCGCTTAGAATCGGGACTGTTCGGGAAAATCAGTTCGGGAGAGTGGAAGGCGAAACTGTATTACTACAATTCCGAACGCGGATATCCGGGAGCGTCCGTTCGCGAAAAACCGGGGGAATACTCGCATCAGGACAGACAGTGGGATTCGAATGTGTTCCTGCAGTCATCTTTCAGGAAGCAATTTAACGAAACTTACAGCATGTTGCTGAGCGGAAAATATGCATACGACTATCTGCATTATTTGTCCGACCCGCGTGTGGACGTTAGCACAATGTATATCGAAAACCGTTACATACAGCAGGAAGTATATCTTTCGTCGGCTAACCGCTTCACTGTCCTGCCAGCCCTGAGCGCCAACATATCCGTCGATTTTCAATGGAACAGGCTGAATGCCGATTTGCTCGATTTTGTTTATCCCAGCCGTTACACTGCGCTGGCGGCGGCGGCGACTTCCCTGCATCTCAAAAAACTGAAACTGCAGGCTTCCCTTCTGGCAACGTTTATGCACGAAACAACGCGCAGCGGCTACAGCGCTGCCGGCGACAGGGACGAATATACTCCGACATTTACAGCCTCCTTTCGTCCCTGGGAAAAAATAGACCTGAACCTGCGCGGATTCTACAAGCGTATTTTCCGAATGCCGACGCTAAACGATTTGTATTATACGTTTATAGGAAACATTAATCTCGATCCCGAATACACGAACCAGTACGATATCGGCTTCACATTCAGCCGTAAATTCGAGAAAACAGTATTGAAGCATATCGAATTTCAGGCGGATGCGTATTTCAATCAGGTTGAAAACAAAATTGTTGCCGTGCCGACTTCCAATCAGTTCCGCTGGACGATGCTCAATCTCGGATATGTGGAAATACGCGGCATGGATATGTCGATGCAGGCGAACTGTATGGTATATAAGGATTTTATGTTCAATGGCAGGCTCAATTATACTTACCAGAAGGCACAGGATTTCACCGGAGGCAGCAGTTACCGTGGAGGGCAAATTCCTTATATTCCATGGCATAGCGGTTCTCTGGTTCTGAATGCAGAATACGGAAGCTGGAATCTGAACTACAGTTTCATCTATACCGGCGAACGCTATCACAGGGTGGCAAATATCCCCGAAAACTATATCAAGGCTTGGTACACAAACGATTTATCTCTGTCAAGGGAACTTGTCCTGAAAAAAATAAAGATACGCCTGAGCGCAGAAGTCAATAATATTTTTAACCAGCAGTATGAAGTGGTTCTGCGATATCCGATGCCCGGCACAAATTTCAGATTCGTGATTAATACCGAATGGATAAAATAACTGATTCTGCTGTTATCTGAATGGAAACAAGTCTGGATTACTTTTGACTAAAACCCGCTAAAATCCACATTATCGAACAGCAGGGAGGGGATTCTTCTCGAAGAATTTAATCTCGGATCGTTGCCGATTTCCTGAATATTGTTCCAAAGCGTCAGCATGTTGCCTGTGATATTCATTTCGTTAATCGGTTTAGTCGGTTTACCCTTTTCGATAAGGAAGCCTTCTATTCCGAAAGAGAAATCGCCGGTACTTCCGTTACTGTTTCCGCCGTTAAATCCTGTAACCCAGATTCCCCTGTCAATTGAATCAAGAATCTGTTCGTGGGATCTTGTTCCCGGATCCAGATTCACAATCGAGGGGGATGATACGGTCGGTTCCATATTCAGTTTGGCGGCATTGTAGGTATCAATGAAATAAGTTTTAAGAACTCCCTTTTCTATCAGGTTTCTTTTCACTGTTGCCACGCCTTCTCCGTCGAACATTCTTGCGCCGAAAGCCCCTTTGATGTGGGGATTGTCGACAATTGTAATCCTGTCCGAAATGATTTTCTCGTCCAGTTTATTGATAAGGAAGGAATTTTTTTGATGCAAAGCACGTCCGTTCATTGCAGACAGCAAAGGCGACAGCAGGTATGCCGACTGCGTGTTATCCAGCAGCATGGGATATTTACCCGAATTGATTTTCCTCTGTCCCAGCTTTTGCAGTGTCCGTTCGTATGCTTTTCTGCCTATATTGTCCCTGATTAGCTGGTCGAAATGCAAAGCCGACTCGAACCATGACGAACTTGGACGGGCGTCGCCTCCGTCTTTCATTGCGACAGTCGAATACAGGGAATAGCTCGAGTGAGCCGTTTCGCCCTCGAATCCGTTGCTTGCAATCATATACAGGAAACTGTCGCCGTCGCCATATTCCGCTGTTATTGAAATAATTCTGGGATCGTTGCCGTATATCTCGTCCACCATATTACGGGCAAGGGCGAGTTTGGTATCGACATTTATTTTCTCGAATTTTTCGTCGAAAGTATCCAGGGTAAACATCCTGCCCGTGTAGTATCTCGAAGGATCGGGCAAAGTCCGCATCGGATCCCTGTCGAGGTAACGGCTTGATTCTATTGCAGAAGATATAAATTTGAACAGACCTGTCTTTTCCATCCGGTTTGTAGAGCAGGAGCCGTACCGGTCATCAACAAAAAGTTCTATCTCCATTCTGTTTTCCGATGCCTGCTGCAGTTTATCAAGGTTTTTATCCCTGTATTCGAAGGCGCTGCTGGAGCCGGCGTCAATTGAAACCCTCGCGGCGCCTGCTCCCCTGTCCAGCGCAAACTGCATAGCCTCTCCCGCCAAAGCTTTATGTTCGGCAGAAATCATTTTTTCTTCTTTTTATTGTCGGCATATTCTTTCGAATATACTTCCCATGATTTTTCGAGATAGTGGTTTTCGCTGAAAAACAGCAGGGCGGGGGTCATGAAGTCCGGTTTTTGGGCGCCCTGTATTCGCGTCAGCAAACCTGCCTGTTCGTTGAGTACGACCATTGTCGGCAAACCGTATTTTTCGCCGGGTTTTGAAGTTGCCAGGCTTGCCGCCAGTTCCGCCGACGAGACTGCGCGCCCGTCCAGAGTATGGCTCTCTTTTGATTCCGCATCCAGTTTCACGGGATAATACTGTTCGTTCAGAATCTTTGCAACAACAGCGTCGGAAAAAGTGTCTCTGTCAAGCACTTTACACCACCCGCACCAGTCGGCGTATATATCGACGAATATCTTCCGGGGTTCCTTTTTCGAAGCTTCGACGGCGTCTTCGAATTTCATCCACTTAACCTTAGCCTTTTCCGACGCCCTGTTGAATGCGAAGAACGAGAGCCTTTCTTTCAGGACATCAGGCTTTTTAAATCCCTGAATCAATTCGTTCAGTTGCATTTTTTCGTTAATAATCACCATAGTCGGCAATCCCAGTCCTTCGTTGGGCTTCACCATAGCCAGGGTTGCAGCAAGTTCCGGCGACGAAAATTTATTGCCGCCCACAGTATGGGTTTCTTTCGATTCCGAATCCAGTTTAACGGGATAGTAATATTCATTCAGAATCCTGACTACTCCCGTGTCGGAAAAAGTATCCCTGTCGAGTACCTTACACCATTTGCACCAGTCGGCATATATATCGACGAATATTTTACGGGGTTCCTTTTGAGACGCCGCATACGCTTCTTCAAACTTCATCCACTTGACCTTTTGGGCGTATGCCACATCGGTCGAAACCGTAACGAACAGTACGAGCAGGAATCCCGTCCACAAATTTCGCAAATTCAAATCATATTTCATATCTTTATTACTCTTTAATTAAATAAAACTCAAAGAATTCCCAATTCCAGTTTTGCCTCTTCCGAGAGACAGTCCATATCCCACGAAGGCTCAAACGTTAATTTTATATCCACATCCTTTACTCCCGGTATGTCTTTTACTCCTTCGTTGACGCTTTCGACAAGTTCGTCTGCCACAGGGCAGTTCGGAGCTGTCAATGTCATCGTTATTTCCACTTCGGCGCTGTCGTTCACCATTATTTCGTAAATCAATCCCAGGTCGTATATATTAACGGGAATTTCAGGATCATATATGTTTTTTAATACTTTAACTATATCTTGTTCTATTTTTAATCTATCCATTACAAGCTAAATTTTCGGCTGCCATAATCTTCATCTGTTTAACCATCGAAGCCAAACCGTTCGACCTCGTGAGTGAAAGATTATCCTTAAGCCCTATTGTTTCGATAAAATACAGTTCAGCATCTGCTATATCGACAGGTTTCTGACCGGAAAGCGTCCTGATAAGCAGGGAAATCATGCCTTTGGTAATGATTGCATCGCTGTCGGCAAAATACCGGATCACACCATTTTCCACAATCCCATAGACCCATACCCTCGACTGACAGCCTTCGATAAGATATTTGTCGGTTTTATATTTGGGATCGTAAGTCTCTAAATCCCTGCCCAATTCTATCAGATACTCATACTTGTCCATCCAATCATCGAAGACACTGAATTCTTCTATGATCTGATCCTGTATCTCATTTATCGTATATTCCATTTCTTCAATTCTCAGGTCGCAAAATTAGAAAAATTATCATTATTAAGAGAATAAAAAATCGATTATATCATTATTTATTTGATATTAAAATATATATAACTCAAAGAAATTGCTTCCAAAAAACCTGCCCCCCTGTTTTTTTAACTGTCAAACAGGGATTTTTAGATTTATACCACGCGCGGGGAAGTTTTGAGTGGTGATTATGCTTCTGAAACAGCAAACGATGCTGAAGTCGAAAGGATTAAAGCTGAAGAAGCAAAAACGCCAAGCTGAGCTTGAACGTCAGGCTGAACTTGATACTGTTGCAGATGCTCTCAACCGGTATTCTGATATAAAAGTGTTTATAATTTATCTTATCGCTGTTTTTTTGTGGTGCGCCGCGCATGGCGTATAATTTGGCGGCGCGAGTCCGGATAGTTGGCTTTGGCTTCCAGTACGGGTAATTTTTTTGAATATTCTGTTTGATTAAAAAAAAATGAGTATTTTTGCACGTCGTTAATCACAAAAATGCTTGCGACTTTGAAATAAATTTGAATATGACTGTAAAGTATGTAATTGGATAAAAAGGAAATTTGAAAAATCCCGAAGCGGGGAATCAGAAATTAGATTGGTAATTTAAGAATATGAGCAATGAACTAATATATACATTAAACGGGGAACTGTTAAATGCTTCTACATGGAAGGGACAGGAATTGTTTGACTGTGTAGTTAATGCAATACAGGAAACGACAAATTGTCGTATGTGTTCATTGTGGAGTATTAACTATAATACTGGAAACAGAACCATATCTCGATCAGCTTCTCTCATCGTCAGAAAATTAGAAAAAGGGCAAATATATCCAGGCAAAAATCGCGAAGATTTTGTTAATGATTTAAAAGACGCATGTCTTATTAAAGATGTTTTGCAGAAAACAGAAAAAACACGGCAACCGTATCACTGCTTTGATATACAGGAATGTGAAAATCACAAGTCAAAGGAATCAATAGATAAATTAGGATTAAAATACTTTATTGGTATTCCTATTCCAAATCAGGAGAATAAAATTATCGCCGTATTAAAACTCTTTTTTGTTGATAAACCTGCAATACAGCCACTTGAATTATTTGCAACTACAATTCGCGATGTGATTTCTTCCTGTTTTTTTCGTTATGTGTTGTATAACAGGCAGCAAGTAATGGAAGACTTGATGAAAAATTATCAAGAAAAAGGAACTGAAAGAAATCTCGAAAATATTTTTAATCCCATTCTGGGAAATATTTTATACAATTATTGCAAATATGAAGGGGCTTCTATTTTTATATGGGATTCATATATGAATTATTATAATCTGTTATCTACCACAGGAATCGAAAGAACAGATGATCGACAAACAGTCTTTTATCTGGCAGGGGAAGGATTGACAGGTAAAGCAGCAGGGGAAAGGAAGCGGCCTATGATGTATGATAATTTGTATGAGGAAGAGAATAATCCGGACTATATGCATAAATTCCGGGAAATAACCAATAATCCGAGTAAAACAATGATGGTTATTCCAATCTTTCGCCCTTCAGTGAAAGATGAAGTAATAGGAATAATTAGATTTGTAAATAAACAAAACAATGCAAACCGTGAGGTGGTAGATTATTTCAATGATTCAGATGCGGAAATTATGAGTTATGCATCTAATTATTTGGCATTAACCATAGACTATTTTTTAGGGGAAAAAGAACGGAATAATTTTATTTCCAAAATATCTCACGAATTTAGGACTCCTGCAAATACAATCCGTATTACAGCCGATAGACTTCTTAAAAATGAAGAAGATGAATCATTTATTGAGCGTTATTTTAATTCCTATATGGAAGCTATTCTATATTCTGCCGAATTGCAGATACAGCAAGCAACCACAAGCTTGTATATGTCAAAAACCCGCACTAATATTCCAAGATCGGAAAAATATATCCTTTCTAAAACTTCTTTAAAAGACATTCTTTATAAGAGTAGAACGACTGTTATCCCGATAGCACGGGAGATGAGGGTTAAATTTAACAATATTATTATAGATATACCCGCATGGCATTTGTTTATTGATGAATTCGCTTTTACAACGGTTTTTTATAATCTGCTGACAAATACCATTAAATATCGTAATAACGATTTTGATTTTCATGTTAATATATCAGGCTATGAAACATCGAGTAATTTTATTATCAATGTATCGGATTACGGATTAGGAATAGCCCCAGAAGATAGCAGTAAGATATTTCTTTTGGGATTTCGGGGAAAAAATGTTGCAAAAAAAGATACCGGATTTGGAATTGGGCTTTCCGTTGTAAAACAAATCATTAATGATTTTGGGGGTGAAATTAAAGTTGCCAGTTTTAAATCGCCAACAAGGTTTGAAATAAAACTGCCAAAATATTTGTCAGACGATAATTATTCAAAAACAGAAATATGGAACAGCAAGTAAAAAAAATTTTATGGATCGACGATAATGTTAATCGCTATTCCTTGATGCCTTATATTGATGAACTCAATGAAAAAGGGTTCACAATTGTTAAAGCGGAAAATCCTGACGAAAGTGATGATATACTTTCCAAACAGAAAGATTTTCTATGTATCATTGTGGATATATCTATGCCACTGGGAGAAAAAATTCCTTTTGGAGAAGCCAAAGGAGGAATGCAAACAGGCCTGGTGATATTGAAAAAATTAGTTGAAGATAAAGCTTTGGATAATGTAAAAAAGATTGTGTTTACGATAGTAGATAATGCAGAAGTGCGTGAATATTGCAATAGTCAAACTCCGAAAATTCGTTATTTAGAAAAGTACAGATATTTTACGGATGCATTTGTCGATGAAATTAAAACTATAATTAACGATGGGTTATAAAGAAAGAAAAACACATTTGATTTTTGGAACTCTAATTGGAGTATTATTTATTCTTGTTATATTGGCGCTTATTTTTGCTCTTGCCGATGTTAACTATGATTCATTACAGTTTTCCTTAGAAAAGATGGGTACTCTAATGGGGATATTTGTATCCATATTCAGTTTAATTATTACTGTATTTTTTGCTGTAATTTCTGTTTCTGCCCGTAATATACAACTTAGTATTGATGCCGCAAATAACAAATATATTGAACTTGAACAAAAAATACAAAAGATAGCAGACGATTATGAGCAATTTAATATAACAGTACGACAGAGTCAAGAAAAAATTAAGCAAATTAACGAAGCAAAAGAAAAAATTGAAAATGACTTAAACAAAATAAAGTTACCTATAGAGAATTATTTAACTGAATTAGAAAATAGAAAAAAAGAATTAGATACTTTCTTGTATGATTATGCGCAATCATTGTATGATGGATTTGAGGTGCAAATAGGATTAGCTAGTAGCTCGGGAACTAGTGTTTCTTTATTGAAGGATTTGTATATAAAAAGGGCAAGATTATCATATAAATATCCAATGTTGGATGTTTTCCTAAGAAAAACTTTGTTGAATGAATTAGGAGGCAGTGGAGGAATACAGGATGTTATTCCTATTCAAAATATCATTGATAATGAAAACGAGCCAGAAGAAATAAAAAAGATTGCAAGAAAAGTTCTTGAGGAATTAAAGAAAAGATTAGGGATTAATTGATATTGCACATTTGAGCACTTGGCGTAATCTCTCCAGACTACGCCGCTCCTCCTACTTGATTGGGGCAGGGGAAATATCAAATTTTAGTCGGTCAGCAGTTACTTTATTTTAAAACTTATATCTGATTCCTGCCAGCAGGTTCCGGCCATAATGGTCACGCCTCACCGTTGTCCCGCCACCGTAGTTTTCGTAATCGTGGATGCGGCTGTTGGACGGATTGTCCTTTTTGAGATAGTGCACCATGGGCGTATTCAAAAGGTTGCTTGCCTTGACGAACAGGCTGAAGCCGGCTTTGATTTTTTTCTCGATCGAGGCGTCCAGCTGGAAATATCCGCCCTGCCATATATCGTTGTCGAAATATCGCGAAACGGCATATATCCGCTCGCCGGTGTACGAGAAGGCGAGCTGCCCGTCCCATCCGTTTTTTGCATCCTTGTACAGCAGCGAAAGGTTTGCGACATGCCGTGCCTGTCCGTTCAGCGGACGTGTCTGGATTACGTTTCCGACCAGAACCTTTTCGGAGGAAGACGGGTCGGGATTGTCGTAATTGAGGAGCTTGGTGGTACTTATCTCCGAATGGGTGAACGTGTAGTTGCCCTTGATGCCGAAGGAATGGAAATATTTGATGAAGTCGATTTCCATACCGTAATTTGACGCGTCGCCAAAATTGACCGGCATGTAAAATGTTCCCTGACCCTGAGTTATCATGCCGTATTCGATCGGGTTTTCCAGCTTTTTGTAGAAAAGCCCCAGCATGAACTGTTCCGAAGGGCGGGGAAAATACTCGTATCTTACATCGACGCTGTGCGCCACGGTATGCAGCAGTTCGGGATTTCCCATTTCGGTGTAATCTTCGTTGATAATACGGTATGGAACGATCTCGAAAAAGCCCGGACGGTTGATTGACTTGTAGTATGATGCCCTGATATTGCTGTTTTTCCAGGGGGAATATTTCAGATGCAGAACGGGCAGACAGTCGGTGTAAATCTGGCTTCCCTCATTTTTTACCCCTTCGACGGGATATTTCAGTTTATACCCCTGATCGGTGTTTTCCATGCGCAGGCCCGTTATGATCTGCAAATTGCCGGTTTCCGCCTTAATCTGGACATATCCGGCGGCGATTTTTTCCGATGCATCGTAGTTCAGCGGGTTGCCGACCGCGCCGAAGGGCGTGAAAACGGTGAAGCGGATTTCGCTGTAATCGTTCCAGTCGACGCCCTCGATCAGGTTGTTGCGCATTCCCTCCTCCTTCGATTCGTCGTAGGGTCTGAAATCGTATTGGTTGAAGAAACTTGTACGCTGCTTGTCGCGATAAAATCCGCCGGCGGAGAGGTACATCCCGATTTTTCCTTTCGGGAAACGGTAAAGCAGATTGAGGTATGCCGCCCTGTCCGTGTCGGTATTGTGTTCCCAGCGGCGGTCGGCGCCTCCGAGAGTTACGACGGACACGGGATTCGGGTTTCCGTTGCGGACGGAGCTTACCGTATGCACGAAAGTATTGTCCGGCGTTTCGTTGAACGCTCCGGAATATACCGCTGACCAGTCGATTTTGAGCGCGTCCGAAAGGAAATGATGGCTTCCCTTGAGCGTGGAATTGAATATCTGCTGGCGGTTCACCCGGAAACGCGTATCGTAGCTCAGGTTCCAGTCTCCCTGTTCGGGACTGTATCCGATGTTCAGGTCGATTCTGGCGTTATCCCTCAGCTGGATGCTGCCGAAGTCCATGTATGCGTTGTACCATTGCACTTTGTGCGCGGGCGAAAAAAGGAAGTCAAGCTTGGCATGAAGCCCGCTGCGAGTCTGGCGTTCGGAATAGCTGCGGTCGTTCCTGTCGGTCAGTACCGGCAGGTTCGAAGCATCGCTCGTTGCGGTCGTAACCCCGTAGAAAACACAGTCGCTTCCGCGATAGCTGTTCTGATAGCTTCCGGCAAGCATGATTCCCAGCCGGTTTCCCATCAGTCTGTCGCCGTACGAAAATCCTCCGAAAAGGTTTGCGGGAGCTTTTCCCGTTTCAAGCCGCATCAGTTTCCCGTCGAAGTCGCGCGGCTTTGCAGGATAGCTTTCGCCGTAGATTTCGTAGGGCGATTTTGCGGCAGCCGCCTTTGCATCGAAGGAATAAAAATCGCGGGACATGAACAGGGTATTGTATCCTGTTGACAGATACGCGGTAATCTGGCGGTTCTGCGGAGCGTCCTTCATGACCAGATTGACAGCTCCGCCAACAGCGTCGCCTTCCATTTCGGCAGTCGCGGCTTTGGTTACTTCCAGACGCTCCAGCAGTTCGGAAGGAAAAATGTCAAGGGGAACAAAGCGGTTTTTGTTGTCCGGACCGGGTATCTTTACTCCGTTGACCAAGGTGTAGTTATACCGCTTGTCCATCCCCCGCAGGATGGCGTACTGGCCGTCGCCGCTGCTGCTGCGCTCAACCGTGACGCCCGAAACACGCTGTATCACGTTTGCAACGGTCATGTCGGGCGATATTTCAATTGCCTTTGCGCTTACAATGTTCATGACGCTCGCGGACAGTTTTTCGATGCTGCGCACTCCCGCCTCCGTATCGTTCGCCGCATTAGCATAAACGACAACTTCGTCTATTTCACTGTAAACGGGTTCGAGCAGAATTGTCAGTTCGCCCCCGGCGCTGCTGACTGCATATTCTGCCGTCCTGTAACCGAGATAGCTGCAAACCAGTGTGCAGGAAGCCGAAATGACTTCAATCGAGAAACTGCCGTCCAAACCGCTTACAGCTCCTTTCGCCGGTTCGCCCTTCAAAACGACGGTCGCGCCGATTAACTCCTCGCCCGTTTCGGAATCCCTGACAACTCCCCTCACGGGCATCGCCGGCAATATGCCGGTGGACAAAAGCAAAATGACAAGTAAAACATATTTCATATATATTTATTTTTCTATAAATCCGGCAGCAAAGGTATGGGACAGATTTTAAGAAAATGTTTCAGTATTATTACGAAAAAAATAAATAATACAATGGGCAGACTTTCAAGAGTTAA
>JAIRZR010000303.1 GCA_031267155.1 Prevotellaceae bacterium
GCTGTTTCTTCCAGATCTTTTGTGAAACAGCCCGATTTAAACTGACACACTTTCCCTTCAGGGTTTGTGTACGTGACCCACATCTCACGACTCCCAACATCTATGCCGGCAGCATGATGATTGACGATCGGAAGACCTGTCAACAATTCTTTTACTTCAAAATTATCCATTTTTACTTCCCTTTTTATAAAGTGGACGGAACTTTACTGTTGCACAAAAGTGAAAAATCTTACAGTGATGGTAGCTGTGCTCCATAAACTTTCAGTCTTCAAACAGTAACCCCAAACTCGCAGGGGGAACTCATGGCTCAGAGGTCTATAGGGGGTATGATGTTCCGTTTCACTTCTTTATTTTTATTATTTTTATCGTGCAAATGTAATGCTTTTTTTATTCTATCTGTTCTTTGGTAATATTTGCGGAACATAAGTAATATCCCGCTTTTAGATGATTTTTTATCTAAAGCGTCATTTCGCTTTCAGTTTAGGCACGAAACGATGATTCGCAATGACGGAAACCGACCCTTTTGAAGCAACATCTCTTCCAAAGCTTTTTTTAACTAAAGTTTTTGCCTAAAGGCTAGGGATTTTGCCCCCAGATGTATAAATTAATGTATATCCGCCTTTGTAGCAAATATCGGATAGCACGTAAACGTAATATCCTTGCCGAGTTCGTAGTACGGTACATATTCCAGAGCATTGTCCTCGCCTTCGATACTGAAGTGAAGCGGTTTTCCGGCAACGGGTTTCAGTCTGGATGCAAACTTCGCAACTTCCGATGACAGTTTCAGGACGCCGTTCTGCACGGATTCGCCGCTCAGAGCCATCAGTATCGGACCATATTCCAGCGCATACGCCTCCTTGCCCTGAAAATCTTCGGTAACGCCAGCGTATTTCGTCAGGCGGAAACCCATCGGAAGAGTGAAGGTGATTTCGTCATTATCCTTCCACACGCGCTCGACTGTAAGGTATGAGCCGGGGTTTCCGGCAGAAACTTTCCTGCCGTTCACCAGCAGATTCATCTTTGACGTCGCCCATGAAGGTACGCGGATACGTATCCTGCTTTTAACCGGTTCGGTGAGTTTCAGATGCAGTTCCACCTCGGGACTTGCAGGAAATGCGGTGTGCTGGTGCAGGGAAATCTTTTTGCCGTTCTGCTCCCATTCGACTGAAGATTCGTTATACAAATCCACATAAAGACCGTCGTCGGCAAGCTTGTAGATAAACTCCGGCAACATTCCGTAAAGGCGCGTTCCCTGTCCTTCGCAGCATGAGCCGCCCCGTCCGCCGTTTTCCTTCTTGCCGATAAGGCGGGCATGATAGCGGATATTTCCCTCGTGATCCTGATTCGCTATACCTATATTATATATGCTCTTTTCGATTTCGGCGACATACTTTTCACCGCTATCGTCGGGATAAAGTACGCGTAACTGTTCGTTGAAGACCGCCCAGAAGACATTGCCGCAAAGTTCGCCCGTGGGCATCCTGAGATGATATGATTTCGGGGGAAACTGGCGAGGCGGGAAGGTGTACGATTCGATTACGCTGATGCTTCCGCCGGCGTGCATGAAGTGTTCGCGGAAGATGTCCCAGGCGCCGTGCATTGCATTCAGATAGTACGGTTCGCCGGTAGCCATGTACATGTCCATGTAGGCGTTAAGCACGATGATGAGGTAGCTGTGCACGCGCTCGTACTGATATTGCCAGATTGCCGAAGGGTCGCGGGCAATGAGCTGGTCGAGCCAGAAGTTGAGCTGGAAATACTGCTGCAGCACCTGAATATCCTTCGGTACACCCACATTTGTATTGAGATAGGTGCGCGAGTTGGCAACCATCCCTTGATTACCGATCGGAACGCGCATCAGCATTTCGGGCAGATACGGACAGGAATTGAACCAGTCGCCTCCGCGGCGCAGCAGGGGCCATGCCTTCGGATTTCCCGCAATGCCGGCTTCGACAAGTCCCTGCGACAGCCACCCGCGCGCGTATGCGTTGTTCTGTCCCTGAAGCGTAGTCCTTTCGGGATAGCCGAAAATGTAGCCTTCCGGAGTTGCGCACGTCTCGATGTAGTCAATCAGTTCGTCCATTCGGCTTCGCAGTTCGCCGTCGTTTTCCCAGCGCAGGATATTGCCGGCGCCCATCAGGAAACGTCCGGCAATCGAGCCGCCCAGTCCGCGTGTGAACCAGCTGCTTCGTCCCTCAAACTTTCCGGCTTCCATGTTTGCGCGTTCGAAGAAATTGTGCGCCATGTCGTGCACGCTGAACGATCCGAGCAGATATTGAATGTTTCTGTCGAAAGTCTGGCGGAACAGTCCGCCGACGGCAACCCCGCTGCGTGGCGTCCTCAGCGGCGCCTTGACGGGCTTCCACGTTTCGGGCGCTGTAACCTGTTCGGGACGGTCGTACCATAGGTTTTCGCCGGCGGGACGCTGCGGACGCAGCAGGTAATGACTGCCGAGACTGCCTCTACCGGAATCGGAAAGCGTTTTGCCTTCGGCGACGTCGCGCCCGCCGGAGATTACTTCAAACCTCCAGAGTTCGAAGACGTCCGGCTTGAGCACGGTAAGCCGCACATAACGCGCGGATACCGGCACGGCAGGTTTCCACGTTTTGATTTCCAGCGGATAGCCGATGAAATCCCGTCCTGTCTGATCAACTATCACGTGCGGACTGTCGAACGCCGCGCTTGCCGAGACTTCGATGCGGAAACGGACGGGGAAGTTGTGCGTATGGGCGCCTATGTCTCCCGTATCCTGAAAATAGGGATACAGTTTCACCGCCTCGACGGGAAAAAGCGCGCCGAGGTCGATTTGCACCCAGTTGGGAGCGCCGTTTGCCGAAGGCTCCGAAAGGTATGGTATCGGCGAACCGACACACATTGCTACACGCTCAATCCCCATCGGCCCACCATCGAGATCGGCGGTTTGAGCGGAAACTGTTACCGTCTGAATTGTCAGTGCGGCAAACAGCGATAAAATTGTCTTTTTATTCATGAATTAGATATAATTATTATTCTTAAAGTTTCGCACTATCGCCGGTATTCCCTCTTTCAAATCGTTCATCCTTTCCATCCTTACCAGAGAACAGTACAGGGCATAATATTTTCCTCCGGCGTTAAGCCTGTCCGCCAAATCCTGCAGATAGGTTGTTTTTCCGCTCTGACACGCGGCATGAATCACAAAATACTGTTTATCATCCATCAACTTCTCCACGTCCTGCAGGCGGCTGTCTGCATCTATCATGTAATGCTCCGCGCTATTACAATGACCTGATATATTAAATTTTCTCATTGTTTTAGTGTTTATTTAAACTGTTTATAACACTGAAAATTTCCTCACAAAAATACATATTATTTTTTTATCCGTAAATTCCGGCAGTTTGAGAAAAAAAAAAACCTCTACATGATCTTCGCAATGATTTCCGTTACCAGCAATATCAGTAATATCACAGCGATATGTCTGTGTCCAGCGTAGGAGGTGCCCAAAAAGGTCATTTTGTTTGCAGAGATTGCGGTTCAAGCCCGCAATGACGGACACAACCGTCACATTCACAGCCGTCATTCTGACGAAAGTCAGAATCTCCTGCAGGCAAGAGAGGCTTTTTGTACACTCCTTTTTAACTCGACGTAGCGAAGGTGCTACGTCGGGCAGGGGAAATAAACTGTTCAGACATAATTAAGGAATAAACTGTTTCCTCCGACATCTGAACCCACAAAGAAAATAGACACTTTGCGTGAAATTATTGTTAATTTGCTGATACAGACAAATTGCCCCGCACTGATGAAAACAGATGAAACTTTGCCGCGAAATCCTGTTTTTGGCAAAGTTCTTTCGTTAGCAAACCTCTGTAAAAACTTTTTACAAAAAAAACATTTCGGGCGCACTTTCATTTCATTTTTCTGGGCTTCCGCTTTCCTTTTGCCTGCACGCTTATGTGCGGACGACAGCATTGCATAAAAAAAAATTGTCGATGGAGAAAATTCATGTACTTTTGCAGTCTTTATGGAGCGGTTCTGTCGCGGATGACAGAGCTGTTTGCAAAAATTTTGATTGTATAGATGAGACCTTTAATTTTAGTATCAAACGACGACAGCGTGAATGCCGCGGGTCTGGAGGCATTGATAAGCATGCTTTCTCCATTTGGAGATTTATTTGTAGTGGCTCCGGACGTTCCGCGTTCGGGAGCATCGCACGCACTGACAGTTACAAGTCCAATAACAGCCGACAAGCTTCGGGAATCGGAGGGTCTGGTGATATATTCCTGTTCCGGCACGCCCACCGACTGTGTCAAGCTGGCGATGAGCTGCCTGCTTCCGCGACAGCCCGACCTGATGGTTTCGGGCATCAATCACGGCTCAAACTCTTCGGTCAGCGTGATTTACTCGGGCACGATGGGAGCGGCAATCGAGGCGGCAATGCTGGGAATGCCCTCGATCGGCTTTTCGCTTTGCGACCATTCGGCGGATGCAGATTTCTCCGCTTCAGTAAGATACGGGAAAACCATTGTGCAGGAAGTCCTGAGGGGCGGAATACCGAAAGGCATTTCCCTGAACGTAAACATCCCCGCCCTGCCATTCGATAAAATAAGAGGCATAAGGGTATGCCGCCAGAACAGGGGCATGTGGAACGAGGACTTTGTGATGAAGCCCGATCCGCTTACGGGAGAAAAACTGTACTGGCTGACAGGATACTACCATAACGAAGAGGAGGGAGCGGAAGGAACGGACGAAACAGTCCTGAGCCGCGGCTACATCTCCATCGTTCCCACCCATTTCGACCTCACGGCCTACGGTATTATCGAAGTGATAAAAAGATTTGAAAAACTTTAAATGACTGCCGCATAATGAACTCGCATACTGTAAAATATATCCTGTCCATATTGTCTGGAATCATGCTTCTCCTGTGCTGCATTGGGTCGGACAGCGGCTTTGCAGTGGGAAACATCGGGGACGCCACACGGATAGAACTGCGCGACAGGGACAATCACACCGTGCTGACAAAAACCGGAGAAGGACAGTGGCTGGTTTCATCCTTCAGGGCAAACATTCAGAACATTGCGAATTTAAAAAAGATACTTTCCGACATCGAAGTGCGCTATCCACTTCCGAAAATCCACGACTCCGCGTATTCATGCAAAAAAATATTGGACGAAGGAATACTGGTAAGCGTATTCAAGGGAAAAAAATCAATAAAAAGCTATTATATGCTGATTACCGGCGAGGAAAATCTGGAAGTAATCGGCCTGATGGAGGGAAAGCGGAAGCCGTATGTCCTTGAACTGCCGGGCATGGACATCGATTTCGGTGATTATGTCGTTACAGAATCCGCCTTCTGGGAGGACAACATCCTCTTTTCCTTCAATCCGGGACAGATCAGGTATATAAAAATTGAAAACAGCGGGGAACCGGACGCTTCGTTTTCAATCAGCATAGGAGATAGCGTGTCGCTGTTTGACGCGGCAGGCGAAAACGTTCCGTTCGACAGGTTCAGGATGGACGCATATCTGAGCTATTTCAGCAATATTTCGTTCGACAGCAACCTGAACGTCCCGGACGATGAAAAGCGGGAAATGATTTCGGGCAATCCACTGTACATCATGACGGTGGAAAGCGATACGGACACTTTGAGCTGTTACATCAATCCTGCGGTCGACAGCGGTCTGGACGATTACGGCAATCCGCTCGTTTACAACAGGGATTTCTTCTATCTGACAGTTCCGCAAAAGAATCTTTTTGCCAGAGCCAGCTGGCTGAAATTCGATATCCTGCTCGAAGAATTGAATTATTTCCGGAATTGAGTACATTTGCAAAAAATTAAAATAATGAAAAAAGGAAAGATTCTGATAATCGACGACAATGAAGATGTCCTGCTTGCGTTGAATCTCCTGTTGAAATCGCATGTCGAACAGGTTAGAGTGAGTACGGAACCGGAACGCATAGAGTATTTTATAAATATGTTCTATCCCGACGTCATACTGCTCGACATGAACTTCAACCGCGACGCCATCAGCGGACACGAGGGCTTCTACTGGCTCGACAGGATAAAAAAGACTGATCCTGACATCGTTGTGGTTTTCATCACTGCATACGCCGACATGGACAAGGCGATACAGGCAATCAAAGCCGGAGCTTCGGACTTCATCCCCAAACCATGGGAAAAGGAAAAGCTGCTGGCAACGGTCTTTTCCGCCATCGAACTGCATGACAGCAGAATCGAGGTAAAGCATCTCAGACAGCAAATCACCGCGCTTGCCACTCCGGCGGGCGCGGGCGCATACGAAATAATAGGCGACAGCATCGCGATGAAGGAAATCTTCGATACGGTGGAAAAGCTGCGCAATACCAATGCCAATATCCTGATTCTCGGCGAAAACGGAACCGGCAAGGACATTATTGCCCGCGAAATCCACAGGAAATCGCCGCGAAGCGAGAAAATCTTTGTCCCGATAGACCTCGGCTCGGTCTCCGAATCGCTGTTCGAGAGCGAGCTGTTCGGACACAGGAAGGGAGCCTTTACCGGCGCGCATCACGACAAGCCCGGACGGCTGGAAGTCGCCGCGGGCGGAACGCTCTTCCTGGACGAAATCGGCAACCTCTCTCTCCCGATGCAGATGAAGCTCCTGACCGCCATCGAAAAACGCGAAATCATACGCCTGGGAACCACCTGTCCCATACCGATAGACGTGCGTTTCATATCGGCTACAAACGTGAATCTCCGCGAAATGGTAACCGACAAGAAGTTCAGGGAAGACCTTCTTTACCGCATAAATACCATCGAAATACATATCCCGCCGCTGAGGGAACGCGGCAACGACGTCATGCTGCTTGCCGAACATTTCTTTATCCGCTTCAAGCGTAAATACAACAAGAAGTTAAGAGGAATATCCAAGGATGCAAAGGCAAAGCTGCAAAGCTATTCGTGGCCCGGAAATGTACGCGAACTCGAGCATACGATGGAACGCGCTGTGATACTTGCCGAACGGACTGTTCTGGGAGTGGAAAACTTCATATTTACGCCCGCCGTTTCCAAAAGGACATACGAAGAATTCAACCTCAACAAGCTTGAACAGGAAGCCATTGAACGCGCTTTCCGCCAGTCCGAAGGAAATATAAAGCTGGCAGCCGAACTGCTGGGAATTACACGTTATGCCCTGTACAGAAAAATGGAAAAACTCGGAATATGAACCGTTCTAAAATTATTGTTATCGAAGTGATTACAGTCCTGATGCTGGCTGTCGGCTCCACATTATGCGCCATCAGCGGACAATACCTGCTCATGACGGTATCCGGATTGCTTATCGTTTCGCTGATCTTTTCCATATCCTCGAATCACCGGAAATCCATACGCCTGATGGAGCAGATGATTATGAACATACGCTGCGGCGACCTGAATATCTCGTTTCCCTCCAATCTGAAAAGGGGAGGCGAAGACCTCAACAAATCCATGAACGAAGCACTTGAACTTTTCCGGTCGCGACTTTACGAGTCCATAGTCTCGAAAGCGGAAACCGAAGCCTGGCAGAAACTTATACGCGTCATGACGCACGAAATGATGAATTCCGTCGCCCCGATTATTTCGCTATCGGAGACCATCTCGGAACAGGCGAACGACTGCCTCGACGAGGAAAGATACAGGGAGATGATGGCGGCGATGCAGTCAATACACCGCCGCAGCAGGGGTTTGCTCGACTTTGTCGAGAGCTATAGGAAGCTGACTCATATCCCCTCGCCCGTGATGAAATATTTTCCCGCAAGCGAACTTTTCAACGATATCCGGAATCTTTTCGCAAATGAAACAATTCCCGTCTCCTTTTACGCAAGACCCGCAGATATAAGGCTTTATGCCGACCGCTCGCTGATAGAACAGATTATTATCAACCTGCTCAAAAATGCGCTGGACGGCTGTCGTAACACGCCTGCTCCGCTGGTTTCGGTCTATGCCTTCACCGATAGGGGCAAATCGGTGATAACGGTAACGGATAACGGACGTGGAATTCTTCCCGATGCCATCGACCGAATTTTTGTCCCGTTTTTCACGACCAAACATGGCGGCTCGGGAATCGGTCTCAGTCTTTGCCGGCAAATCATAAACTGCCATAACGGAACGATATCCGCAGTCTCCAAACCCGACGAGGAAACTGTGTTTACAATTAAATTCAACTGATTTGCCTGCCCTCCGGCAGACGAACAGCAAGGTGTGAATCAGATCATTACTGTGCTTCAAAAAAATAAACAAAAAAAAGATAGGCGGGGAGCCTACCTTCTTCTTAACCTAAAAACTTAACCTATGAAAAAACCAACTTTCGAGTGCAAAGATACGGCGAGTTTTTTAATTTCCAAGTTAAATATCGTTAAACTTCGTTAAAAAATATCTCGCCAAGCTAATAATTGCATTTAATTATCTTTATATAAGTATATTGCATGAGTAATTTTTTTTTAATTTTTTAGACATTCTCCTTCATTTTCCGTGAAAAATATTCAGAAAATACCATTCAAGCCATCCCAATCGGAAGGTTTTTGCGGGTTTTGAGCGAAAAAAAAACGGATGACTTGGACGGCTTGCTTTCGAAATGGAATCTTATACTTTCGTACCCTGTTTTTTGAGAACAACCATTCCGCACCCAAACGCAAGGCAACAAAACCGCCAAAAAGCAGATGGCAAAATTCGATTTAATCAACCGCTTTGCACACGACAAATATAGAAAAACACAAGCAGAAAGAACAATCCAGTGGGTCGCTTTTATTTGTATTACAGCCTATTGACATTTTTCTCAAAAAATATTTCCTTAAAAATTTGGCAAATAAAAAAGTGTTGCACCTTTGCCGAGCATTTGCTCTATTTTGTGGGCGGTATCAATAAAGATATAATGAAGGATACGAAAGAACATATTCTCAAGACTGTGTTTCTGCTCTTTTTGCAGAAGAATTATAAAGCGGTAACGTTGAAAGACATCATTTCGGTGACAGGTCTTTCAAATGTCGCTTTCTATTAGAATAGTAATCAGTGACTTTCTCCGCAATATACTTTTCCAACAGCAGAAATTTCCCGTACATTTGTTACATGCAGTCATTCGCTCGCATATTCCAGTTTGGAAATTTTATCCCGGCAAAATATTTCATTGGCAACATCTCGCATATCTTTTGCTGTTATGTTTTCTATCTGTTTTATAATCGCTTTTGTTCCTTCGAAATTGTCGTGCGACAGTATGCTTTTTCCCATTGACTGCATCATTTGCTCGCTGTTTTCCTGGGCGATGATATATTGTCCGATAAATTGCTTTTTTGCCTTGGCAAGCTGATATGCCGATAAAAATTTCGTCTTTATGTTTTCGAGTTCCTTCATCACCAGATCGTAACTTTTGCCGGCGTTTGTTTCGGAAGTTGCGTAGTATAAATTAACGTTTCCGGTATCGCTGTACAGTGTATATCCCGCTTCCACTGTATAGACCAGTCCATATTTTTCCCTGAGCGACATGTTCAGCACGGAATTTGTCGCCGGACCTCCCAGATAATTCAACAGCAGCGATAAGGCCGTTCTGCGGGAGTCCCTGTAACCGTAGGCCCTGTTTCCCAAAACTACATGATTCTGATGTGTTTTTTTTGTTACGGATTTATTGAATGTCCTGTAATTTTCAGGATTTACACGGCTGAATTTCCGCAGGTTGGCAGGCTGTTCTCCGAAATACTTTTCACAGCAGTACCTTAATCTCTTTTCGGATATCCTGCCTGTGGAAGAAAACACCATTTGATCCGTGTTGTAGGTTCTTCCAACAAATTTCATTATATCTGCCGGCGAAAAGTTCTTCACGGTTTTTTTCGTTCCCAGAATATTCCTTCCTATCGGATAAGCGTCGAAAAGCAAATCTTCGAAATCGTCGAAAATCAGGTCCGAGGGACTGTCGTCGTAAGAGTCTATTTCTTCGAAAACCACCTGCTTTTCCTTATTTATCTCGTGTTCGGGAAATATCGAATTGAAAGTTACATCGGCAATAAGTTCTACCGCCCTGGCGAAATCCGAAGAGATTACACATGCCTGAATGACAGTCTCCTCCTTTGTTGTAAAAGCATTAAATTCTCCTCCCGTGTTCTCCAGCCGGTTGTTGATATGGTAGGCTTTGCGTTTCGACGTTCCCTTGAACAGCGTATGTTCAAGGAAATGAGCCATTCCATGCTCCGCTTCCTGTTCGTCGCGCGTACCCGTATTAATTGTTAAACCGCAGAAAATCACAGGGGAAGAGGTATATTTGTGAATAACACGTACCCCGTTGGATAAAGCGAATGTTATAATCATTATTCGTTCAATTCTAAAAAAACCGGCTGCAAAGATACTCCAATTTCGGGATTTTTGATTTTTATTTACATCTCTCAAGGCGATTTTTTGATTTTATCCAGCACAAATTTTATATTATTAATAAAATATACTGCTTTTTCTATCACTGTGTTACGAAAGTATTTTCTTCTGTGGACAGATATCATGAAAAAGAAAGTTGACAGATTTTCAATTTTTGTCTATGTTTGCACTTTAATTTAATTAAATTTTTAAAAGTATGGCTTATAAAATTAGTGAAGACTGTACTGCTTGTGGAACTTGTATTGATGAATGCCCTGTAGGCGCAATTTCTCCCGGAGATATCTACTCGATAGATCCCGAGATGTGTACCGATTGCGGCACATGTGCGGATGCCTGCCCTACGGGTGCGATAAATCCGGAATAGATTGATATTCCACAACAAATGCATGGAAAAAGGCTGTTCGAATATGTCGGGCAGCTTTTTTTGCTGTCGCCAGGTCTTTCCCGATTGTCGGAGAGAGAGATAGAGAGAGAGAGAGAGAGACGCTTTGTTTTGTATTTACTTTTATTCATGTTTTTTATTAATTTATACATCTGGGGGCAAATCCCTCGCCTTCAGGCAAAGACTTTAGTTTAAAAAAGCTTTGGAAGAGATGTTGCTTCAAAAGGGTCGGTGTCCGTCATTGCGAGGGCGCAAGCCTGAAGCAATCCAGTGAATAACAGTATTCCGGATTGCTTCGCTTCGCTCGCAATGACGAAGTGAGGGACTTTTTGGACACTCTCTACACAATAATGCACAATTGGGGGATGCGTAAGCCTTTAGTCGGCTTTAGCCGACAGTAAACCCTTCGCCTTCAGGCGAAGGTAGTTTAGTTTCAGTTATAATAATCTGTAATTTGTTAACCATGCGACTTTCCCGATCGCTCGGGAGACTTCCCGATCATCCGGGAGACTTCCCCGATCGCTCGGGAGAGTTCCCGATTATCCGGGAGACTTCCCCGATCGCTCGGAAATAGCTCTGGAGTTGAACTGTTTCGCACTTCTGACAAAGTGCAGCCTTTACCCCGTGCTGCGCTGCGCTTGCATGGGGTTATCCATATTGGACGCCTTACGGCGTCAGGCCTCGATGGTGTACCTAAACTTCCGGCTGCTATCGGAAAACTTCCGGACTTGACGCCGTAGGCGTCCAATGTGGATAACCCCGAACAAGCCGCAGGCACAGCTCTGTTTTATTCCACCTGCCGGTTCCGGCAGGCAAATGATTTCTGACATTAATCAGGAGATTTATTTGATGGCAGTTCGAAACTTTGGAACTTACTGTGAAGTCGCAGGTTTACACAAAGTTTTGGTGCCTTTTTAGTTGGTATGAGAATACTTGTCACTATAATGATAATGATTCCCAAAACCAAAGAATTCTAAAAAGCGGATGTTCTGTCGTACAAATTGCCCGTCTCTGTCATATAGCTACTTATTTCCTCAAAGGAGGATAAACAAAAGCATCGCCAAATGTTGCGAATAAAACTTATTTTGCGTAAGCTATTGCCCTTGTTTCCCTGATGACGGTGATTTTAACCTGTCCGGGATAAGTCATTTCATCCTGAATTTTCTTTGCTATGTCGAATGAGAGTTTTTCCGCTTCCTGATCGGTAACCTTTTCGCTGCCGACAACGACTCTCAACTCCCGTCCTGCCTGAATTGCGTATGTTTTTTGAACTCCCGGATGGCTTAATGCCAGGTCTTCCATTTCTTTCAAGCGTTTTATATACGATTCGACGATTTCCCGTCTTGCACCCGGACGCGCGCCGGAAATGGCGTCGCATACCTGAATTATCGGAGCAATCAGAGTAGTCATTTCGATTTCATCGTGATGGGCACCGATAGCATTGCATATTTCCTGTTTTTCCTTATATTTTTCTGCAAGTTTCATGCCCAGAATAGCATGTGGCAATTCCGGTTCGTCGTCGGGCACTTTTCCTATATCGTGCAGAAGCCCTGCCCGTTTTGCGATTTTTGAATTAAGTCCCAGTTCCGATGCCATTATTGCACAGAGATTTGCCACTTCCCTCGAATGCTGTAAAAGATTTTGACCGTATGAAGAGCGATACTTCATTTTCCCGACCAGACGCACAAGTTCGGGATGCAGATTATGTATTCCCAGGTCAATAGCTGTTTTCTTACCGACGTCAACGATTTCCTCCTCGATTTGGGTACGCACTTTTTCAACGATTTCCTCAATCCTTGCCGGATGTATCCGTCCGTCGGTAACGAGCTGGTGCAGAGCCAAACGGGCGATTTCCCTGCGTACCGGATCGAAAGCGGAAAGAACGATTGCTTCCGGAGTATCATCGACCACTATCTCCACGCCTGTAGCAGCTTCGAGCGCGCGTATGTTACGCCCTTCGCGACCGATTATGCGGCCCTTGACGTCGTCGTTTTCGATATTGAATACGGTAACGGAATTTTCTATTGCCGTTTCGGTTGCTACACGCTGTATCGACTGTACCACAATGCGTTTAGCTTCCTTGCTTGCGGTCAGTTTAGCCTCTTCGATAGTGTCGTTTATATAAGTAATCGATTGAGCTTTAGCTTCCTCTTTCATTGATTCAATCAAGAAGTCGCGGGCTTCCTCCGCAGACATTCCCGCAACATTTTCCAGCTTTTCAATCTGCTGCTTACGTATTTTGTCGTATTCTTCCGATTTCTTTTCGATTTTATCCAGCTGCTGAGCAAGATTTTCCCTGAGGTTTTCCAGTTCCTTATTTTTCCTCTGGTTATCGTTTATCTGTTGATTAAGAGAGTTTTCTTTCTGCTTTAATCTGTTTTCTGTCTGGGATATTCTTGAATTTTTCTCGTTAACGAACGACTCGTGTTCCTTTTTCAAATCCAGAAACTTTTCTTTTGCTTCCAGAACTTTTTTCTGTTTAATATTTTCCGCCTCCGTCGAAGCGCTTTTTATCAGTTTATCAGCAGTTTTTTTAACAATACTGCGAGTAATAAAGTATGCCAAAGCCGCCGCAACTATTGCAGCGGAAAGTGTTATAATAATTGTATCCATTCATTTAAATTGTTTATATATTTTTTATTTATCATTAATTCATCTATAATAAAAAACCCGCATGGCTTGCTGTTTGTGGAAACCCTGGAAATACAGGGCGGAGCTTCCGGATTAATATTTCGAACTTCCATCGGTCAAAAAAGACTCACCTCAAGAGGCTACAAGGCCTGTTCTACGTACTCCGAGTTAAACTCCTTTCGTTGTTTAATGTTGAGTTTCCCAAAGCGCAAAGCACAATGCGGGCTTATGCTATTCTATATTATCCAAAGAACCTTGTTTCTCCAAATAGATCCCCAATTCACGGTCAATATCTTCAATTTCGGTATAATGAATGTCATTCAGTTTTTGACATTCAATCAAACGTGCCGCAATATTAAGTAATATAATGGACAGTTTGTCCTGCATATCTCTATTGTGGTATTTGACGTTTAATATGCTTATTTCGGCTTTTATCAAACTTTCCGATTTTCGCAGATATTCCTCATTTTCCACATTTATTCTAAACCGGTATAACCTGCCTGCAATCTCTATATTTGCCGATATTTGATCCATTTTCTATCTATTTAAAAGAGTCAAACATTTGTCTATTTCCCGCACCAATTCATCAATATATTTTTTCGCATCCGATGCATCTCCCCTGGACTTGAACGCTACAGCAAGTTTCAGTTTGCGATTTGCGTCTTTTAAATCTTCAATTTCTGTTCCCAGACTTTCGATTCGCTCTTTCAGTCTCTTTACCGTATCTTTCAATAAAAGAACATTTTCCTTTTCCTTTTCATAAAGATCGACTAATTGTGAGACTTTTCCGCCAAGAGCTTCTGCTATTCTAACGTCGCCGTCCATGTTCCTCGCATCTATTTTGCAAATGTAGGAAAAATAATTTATCCAAAGCCTGTTTTCGAGATATTTTTTTGAATAAATTGCGCTTATCCCGCAAACTCAATTAGTTAGAATGACAGAAAAAATATCGTTTTTCTAATTTTGGAGGCTGTTTTTTGCGATGTCCGTCTTAAAAATCACACAATTTTCACAAATTTGTACAGTTTTTTGCGATAGTTGAATCGCAAAAGTAACATATTTTTATTGCATCAACCGAATTTGCTTTGAACAATCGTATAAAATCCGATAAAACGCGTACTTTTGCAAAAAAAAACAGACGGATGAGACGGAATGATACTGATTAGCTATATATTACAACTGGATATGGTGGATTATTTTGTTCATTAGAACGGTTTTTATTTTTATCAGATTATCAGGATACCACATGCGGGCGAAATATTATTTTGAGGCGCTGGGGACATATTTTGAGGTGTACGACAAAAATGGAAATGACGGCAGAGAATCATACAACCGTTTTGATACTGTTGGTATATAATCCTGTATTGTATCAATTTTCAGTTTTAACGGGTGTATTCCAATGGTAGGCATCGTACCACGGAAATGGCAGGCGTTGTCGCAAAAAGTCGGAAACTGTTCCTGCGGGAAACTGTTTCAGTCGGAAAATGCTTTCACCCATACCGCTGATAAAATTAAACAGTCCGACATTTTGGAATACACCCGTTTTAATTCTCTTCCCTTCTTCGATTTACTTTTATTTTTCAAATTATTCTGAACCAAAAGTAGTGTTCATTGTTTATTCGGAGCACGTGTAAGAGAGAGGATATCCTTTTTTTAGGATTAATAACATTTACGGTTAAATTGATGAAACAATTATCAGTCTTTTTAAAATTAAGACTATCTATTTTTGTAATTTTAAGCAGCTTATTAAGTATAAGCGCACAGAATCCCTTAAAGATAAGCGGAACAGTCACAGATGAACTTGACAGTATACCTTTAGCAGGGGCGACCATAGTTATTTCGGGCTTTGGCAGGGGCGTAATTGCCGACAACGATGGCAAATACGAAATAGAAGTGCCTGAAGACGCTTCCCTTGAATTTTCATACGTCGGCAAAATCAGCCAGACAGTAGCTGTCAGGGGCAGGACTGTGATAGACGTTGTGATGGTCGATCAGGCAACACAGCTTGAAGACATTGCCATCGTAGGATATGGCACGCAAAGGAAAGGCAACGTTATCAGCTCGATGGACAACATCAAGCCGGCGCAGTTGAAGCTGCCTACGCGTACCATCAGCACATCGCTTGCCGGACGGCTGGCGGGCGTGATGGCGGTACAGTCCTCGGGCGAACCCGGTTATGACGGTGCGACATTCTGGATCAGGGGAATCAACACCTTTGCCGGTTCGGCTACGCCACTGGTGCTGGTCGATGGAGTGGAACGCGTTATGGACAGGGTGGACAGCGAAGAGATAGCCGATTTCGCTATCCTGAAAGACGCCACGGCAACAGCTCTTTACGGAGTGCGCGGAGCCAACGGCGTGGTACTGATTACGACGAAGCGGGGGCGTTCGGGCAAGCCGCAGATTAATTTCCGCGCCGAACAGGCATTCAGTTCGTCTGTAGACCTGGCAAAATTTGTGGGTGGCGTGGACTACATGCTGCTCAACAACGAAGCCCGCCTTAACGGAGGCGAAGCCATCCTGTATTCGCAGCAGCAGATCGAAAATACGCGGAACAGAGTCGATCCCTATTTTTATCCCGATGTGGACTGGTCAAAGGAACTGCTGCGCAAAAATTCCCCGAGCCAGAAAGCCTCGCTCAACGTTTCGGGAGGCAGCGAGAATGTGAGGTATTATGTAAATGCCGGATTCCTCAATCAAAACGGCATATTCAGGAACTTCCACTACTATTCATTCAACAACAACATTAACATCAAGCGCTACAACTTCAGGGCAAATGTTGATATGGATATAACCAAAACCACTGTTTTGGGGCTTAACCTGACCGGTATTCTCGAAGACAGGAATTTCCCCGGCGAAAAAACGGCCGACATTTTTACCTGGATGAGGCGCCAGTCGCCCGTCAAGTATCCGCTGGAATTTCGCGACAGGACCAAAATCCCCGGCGAACCTTTCGCACAGGGACGCAATCCGTACCAGATGCTGGCGCACTCGGGCTACTCCAGCGAGTTTCACACCACCATGCAGTCGAACATCGAACTGAAACAGGATCTCAAGTTTATCACCGAAGGACTGAACGTCAAGGCGATGTTCTCGTTCGACGCATACACTTATGCAATGGTAAAAAGGGTTCTGCGGCCGAGACCCTACAAGCTTCAGTCCTGGGGATTCGACGCTGCCGGCAACCCGCTGCTTGTCAACGACGCCGGCGAATACAACTATATCGACCAGGATCCGGCAAACAAGGATTACTACACCTACCTCAAGCGTACATCCGAGCGTCCGCGTACGGAGAGGACTGTCTATCTCGAAGCCCAGGTAAACTATGCCCGCACTTTCGGCGACCATTCCGTGGGAGGCATGTTTCTTTACAACCAGAACGATTTCCTGCAGCCCAGCAACGAAAACATCTACAACTCCGTGCCTAAAAGATACCAGGGATTCACCGGTCGCGCTACCTACTCGTACAGGAACAGGTATTTCGCCGAATTTAATTTCGGGTACAACGGTTCCGAAAACTTTGCAAAAGGCAAGCGTTTCGGGTTCTTCCCTGCGGTGGCTGTCGGGTGGACGCCCACGTCCGAACCGTTTATGAGCTTTGTCAAGCCGGCAGTGGAATATCTGAAAATAAGACTGTCGCACGGGCAGGTCGGCAACGACCAGATAGCCTCGGTTGCCGGAGTAGACAGGTTTGCATACCTCACCAGGGTGCAGGCGACAAGTTCCAACGTCGGATTCGGAACCAACAACGGATTCGGTTACGGTTCGGGAGCGGGACTGTCGATAACATACTACGGAAGTCCAGATGCAACATGGGAAACCGCAACAAAATCGGACCTGGGAATAGACCTCCGCTTCCTGAAGGGATTCAGGCTGCAGGTCGACTTCTTCTACGAAAACCGGAAAAATATCTGGACGCCAATCTGGAACATCCCGGGAATTTTCGGTACCGTATCGATTGACGGCGTGCCTGCAATCGGCGGTAACATGGGCGAAATGGAAAATAAGGGACTGGACGGATTCCTCGAATACAACAAGTCCTTCAACGACTGGACGGTCAGCGTAAAGGGCACCTACAGCTTTGCGCGGAACAAGGTGCTGAAAAACTCGGAGGCGACTCCACTGTGGAAATATCAGGACAAGGTCGGGCAGTCTCACAACATGAGCCTCGGATACATCGCCGAAGGACTGTTTATCGACGAACAGGAAATACGGAACAGTCCAAAACAGTCTTTCCTTGGCGGGACAAGCCTGCCGGGCGACATACGCTACAGGGATGTGAACGGGGACGGCGTTATCGACGAATACGACCGGATCTTTATCGGGAATCCCTCCATTCCGGAGATATCCTACGGAATAGGATCAAGCATTGCGTACAGGAACTTTGACCTCTCGTTTCTGTTCCAGGGTTCGGCAAACGTTTCGTTCTTTGCAAAGCCGAGGGCTTTCGACGATTCAAGTTCCCTTAATGTCTATGAATATATCAGGGACAACAGGTGGACGGAAACATCACAGAATCCGAATGCAAAAATACCGCGTACGGCTACCGGCGCACAGAACAAAAACTATGTCAATTCGACATGGTGGCTGGAAGACGGCCGCTACATCCGCCTGAAACAGGCCGAAATAGGATATACGCTGCCCGCGAAGTGGATTGGCGGAACTGGAATCAAGTATGCGAGGGTGTATGCCAACGGAATGAATCTCTTCACTCTTTCTCCCTTCAAGTTATGGGATGCGGAATCGAGAAGTTCGAACGGACTGTATTATCCCGTACAGCGCATTTTCAATTTTGGTATAGAGGTGAAATTTTAAAAACATAAAAGCATAATAAGATGAAAAGAATTAAATTGTTTATTATTATTATTATAATTCTCTTTGGAGGCGCTTCGTGCAACAGGTTTCTCGACCAGGTGCCTGACGAACAGCTCTCGGACGCTATACTGTTCAAATCGAAGGACGATGTAGTGTCGGTGCTTACGCAGGTATATTACTACTGGTACGACTATCTTGAGTTTGACAACTATATCGGCAATGCCGCGAACGACATGGACTATAACTGGAACAGCTACGGTCCGCACTATAAGGATGTCGGCAATTTCGGTCCCGGTACCCCGAGATGGAACAGCTGGTCGAGATACTACGAAGCGATACGCATAGCCCAGTCCTTTATCGCGCGGCTGGACGAATGTAAAGATCCGAAACTCACCGACCAGGAACGCACATGGTGGCGGGGCGAAGCGGAATTTCTGCTTGCCTACTATTATTTCCTCCTGCTGCAGCAGTACGGTCCGGTGCCGAAAATCGACCATATATATCAGGGCGACGAACTCGAAAGCGCTGTCAGGGCAGGAATACCGCGCGCTCATGCCGACACCGTCGCCGACTATATCGACAGGCTGCTTGTCTCTGCCGCCGGAAAGCTGGATACGGTATATGCCGTCCCCGACAGGGCGGGACGCGCAAACGCAACGGCTGCATGGTTCCTGCGTTCGCGGCTGGCTCTGTATCTCGCAAGCCCGCTGTATAACGGACAGAAATCCGTAACACATCCGGGAAAAGACTATTCCGTACGCGTCCCGGCAGGCAAGGAGGGCGGCAAGCTGCTCAATACCGCATTCGACGCGCAGCGATGGAAGCGGGCAATGGACATCACGGAAGAGGCTGTCAAAATCGCAAAGCGGGGAAGATACGCACTGCTGACATACGACAGCGACCCTAACGGGAAATCGGGATACGGAAACTGTAAGCGGATATTTACCTATCCGAGAGGCGGCGAGCCGAGCACCGAAATGATCTACTATAAACAGAATTTCGGGACTTCAAATTTCGGCATCACCCATGCGGCGCCGCTCAGCTGGGGCGGAACATACAGCGGGATATGTCCTACGATCGAGCATGTCGAGGAATATTTTATGGCTAACGGGCTGATGCCGGGAGACGATCCCGCATACAAGTCCATACCCGACTACAAAACCCTCGAGACAAAGGGCGGATCCTCGCAGTCGAAACGCTTCCTGCGGCGCGAACCGCGGTTCTATGACAATATCCTGTATCCAAACCGCAACAAATATTCGGTACGTTCGGGAGGCAGCAACGCCGATCCGAATGCCATCACCGAATCCGAAAGTATCAAATGGTCGAATGAAACCGACAGCAAATCGTGGTTCCGCCCGTTTTACAACGGTTTTGACGGTCTGGGTTCAAAATCGGGACGCGACTTCTGCTCGACAGGCTTCCTGCTGTGCAAATGGATAGCGCCGACTTCGACCGCTTCGCAGAAAGGCGACTTCGCTACTCCGAACTTCCGTTACACCGAACTGCTGCTGAACTATGTCGAAGCGGCAATAGAATACTGTGACGCCACAGGACAGGAAGCGGTAAACCGCGCTGAAATCTTCGAGAAATGGGACGCTGTGCGAAACCGTGCAGGAATACCCGGAGTAAGGGAAGCGTATGCCGCAGCCGGCATCAAGCTGAACAATGCAAAACTGCGCGAACTGATTCGCCGGGAAAGATGCGTGGAGATGGTGAGCGAGGGACACCGCTATTTCGACAACCGCCGGTGGCTTGACGCCGAATGCGAGGGAGGCGCAAAAAAGGGATTCGACATTAACTTCAACGAACCCGATTTCTACAACGTCGTCGACTTCGAGGTACGCTACTGGGACGACAAAATGTATTTCCAGCCGATACCGCAGGTCGAAATCGATAAAAACAGGGCGCTGACGCAAAACCCCGGATATTGATTTGTATGGATTATTTGATGATTTTTAAAAGTAAATTGATATGAAACAGACACTGTATATATGCCTGCTGCTGGCGGCAATATGTTTCGCAGCATCATGCGATAAAAATGAGGGGCAGGGAAAAGCTCCCGGAAAGGTAACAAACATCAGTCACACGCCGGACTACGGCGCAATAGTCTTCGCCTGGACACAGCCGGCAAACGACGAGAACTATTATTATACCGATATCAGGTATGTAACAGGCGGTGTCGAACACAGCAAGAAAGCGACGAAATTCCGGGATTCGACCACTGTCAACGGACTGGTCTCGGATACGCTTACCGATTTCCTGTTCTATTCCGTAAGCAAAACCGGAGCGCGTTCCGAGCCGGTGCTGTATCGGGCGGCGCCGAATACTCCGACATTCACCCTGGTGGCAAAGTCGGTGCAGATTGTCCCCGATACGGTCGGGCTGAGCGGGGTATTTGTGAAATGGGAAAACAAGACCGGCAAGAAGGCTACTGTCGAAGTGTCGTATATCAACAACACGGGGGCTATGGCGGTTAAAACATTCTCAGCCTCGGAATCGGGCGAAAAACTGATATCGGACATCCTGACTGCCAAGGCAAAACCGTTCTCGGTGACAGTAAAGGACGAATGGCAGAACGTATCGGCTAAGCGGACTTTCACCCTGGACGTGAAGACTGCCTCATATCTCGACAGAAAGGGATGGACGGTGCCGGGCTACAACGCAGGCAGCAATAACGAAACAGCAGGATACAGTTCGCAGGCTCTCAACGAATCCAGCACGGCCTATCCGGTCAATGGAAGCGTGATGGCAATGTTCGACGGCGAGATCAAGACGTTCTGGCACGCCTCGTGGAGCACGCCGAGCACGAACTATCCTCACTGGTTTATTGTCGATATGGGAAAGGAATATGCGATAACGCACATCGAAATGACCCGCAGACAGGGCAACAACAATTCCCACAAGGGATTTCAGGTGCTCACGTGCACCGAAGCCGGCGCAGCAAACCCCGCCGACCCGACTGTATGGACCTGGCAGGACCAGGGAGAATTTGTTTTCAATCCCCTGATTAACGACGCCCAGCGATACAACTTGCCCGCAAATCCGCAAGCCCGATATATTAAGGTATATATGGACGTTAAATTCAAAGGATCCGGCAATTATGCCATGATATCCGAATTTGGAGCATACGCTTTGGAGAAATAGTTCATTTGTCGAAGTTATAATATTTATTAATTGGGAGGACGAATTGTTTCGTCCTCTTTTTTTTGGTGCGCCGTGCATGGCGTATAACTTGGTGGTGCGAGTCCACTATGGAGGTCGGCAGTAACCAGCCATTAGCAACCATCTTGGGTGTACGGCAAAAATCCCGTAAAGATGCAAGGCGAAATATTATTTTGAGGCGCTACGCGAAAATTTTTAAGGAATAAAGAATAAAAAATTGCCTTTGCAGTCCGTCATTGCGGCCTGACCGCAATACATGCTGTATTGGAGGATTCTGTCTTTCACCGGAATGAGGATTAAAATCCCCTCGCTCAAATCTTTCCATTCGAGATTAAAGTCATTATCCATTCACGATTCGTTATGGGAAACAAAATAAAAAAAATATTTGCAGAATAAATATTTTGTGTATTTTTGCAGCCGGTTTACGGATGTTTGATTATATGTAAGGACACCGGAACTGTTTGAAAGATTTGTATTTAATGGGATTTAATAAGAATGGGATTTTTGATATTATATGACAGTTTGCTGTCTTTCGCAAGCGATAAAGACAGATCAACGCAGAGAATAAAACAAACTTTTTTGGATTTTGTTCCCCGCTGTATTAAAATTTTCCCCTTACTTTGGAATGAATAAGCCGATTTGATTATGTACTCGAGAAACTCCATATACGAAAATATCCTCTGCTCAACGAATGTTTTTCCGTTGATTGATTTGGATATTTCACTGAGTTTGAAATCGAGAGAGAGAGAGAGAGAGAGAGAGAGAGAG